>NZ_NPFM01000017.1:0-244360 GCF_002258645.1 Rhodococcus sp. 15-649-2-2 | reverse complement strand
TGCGCCGTCGACGAGCAGGGCCCAGACGTCGCCGAAGGTGACGTTCTGTGCGACGAGTTCTTCGATGTCGACGCCGCGGTAGCGCAGTGCGCCGCCGTCCTTGTCGGGTTCGGCGATGTCGGAGGTGAACGCGACGACACCTTCGAGACCGGAGACGAAATCCTCGGGAACTGTCGAGTTCGACTCCGCGATCGTGGCGGTCATGGTTGTCTCGTTTCGTGGAGGGTGGTCGGTCCGGGCGGGTTGTCAGGCTGAGGCAGTAGCCGCGAAACCGATTCGATTGAAGCGCTTTTCGCGGGCGATCATACGCATCGACGGATCCTGAGCGATCAGGTCGGCGAGCTCACGGTGCAGGACGGCACCCACCCGGTCACAGAACTGCTGCGATTCGTCTGCCGCGTCGGGCAATTCGGGAATGATGATGTCGACGACGCCGGCCCGGAAGAGATCGAGCGAACGGACTCCCTGCTTGGTGGCCATCTCGGCCGCATGCGCAGTGTCCCGATGCACGATGGCCGACGCGCCCTCGGGCGGCAGTGGTGACAGCCACGCGTGCTGGGCTGCCAGAACACGGTCCGCCGGCACCAGCGCGAGTGCGCCTCCGCCGGTTCCCTGACCCAAAAGCAATGACAGCGTGGGCGTTTCGAGGTCGACCATATCGGCGATGCAGCGGGCGATCTCTCCCGCCAGGCCACCCTCCTCGGCCTCCTTCGACAGCGCGGCACCAGCGGTATCGATGACGGTGACGAGCGGCAGCTTCAGATCCTGCGCCAGACGCATTCCGCGTCGAGCCTCGCGGAGCGCCGCGGGACCGAGCGGAGTCTTGGTCGTCTGACCCCGTCGGTCCTGACCGAGGAGAACACACGGCATGTCGCCGAACCGGACGAGCGCGAGAATCAGACCCGGGTCCGACTCACCCTGACCGGTGCCGTTGAGCGGCAACACATCTGCCGCGGTGCTGAACAGCAATTCGCGTACACCGGGGCGGTCGCTTCGGCGGGAAGCCAGGATCGACGTCCACGCGGGCACGTCCTCGATCTTCCACTCCAGCGCTTCGACGCTGCGCGGGCGGTACGACGGGATGTCGGTCATGATCCGCAACGCCCGATCGACGATCTCGCCGAGCTGCTCGGGTGGTCGGATGGCGTCGATGAGTCCGTGCGCCTGAAGATTCTCCGACGTCTGCACACCGGTGGGGAACTTCGCGTCGTACAGCGCCTCGTACACGCGGGGCCCGAGGAAACCGACGAGGGCACCGGGCTCGGCGACGGTGACGTGCCCGAGCGAACCCCAGGATGCGAAGACGCCACCGGTGGTGGGGTGCCGCAGGTACACGATGTACGGCAGGTTCGCCGCCTTGTGCGCGGTGATCGCCGCGGTGATCTTGACCATTTGCAGGAACGCGACGGTGCCCTCCTGCATGCGGGTTCCGCCGGAGGTCGGCAGCGCCAGCAGCGGTAGGCGCTCGTCGGTCGACCGGTGCACCGCGTTGACCAGCCGCTCGCCCGCCGCAACACCGATCGAGCCGGCCAGGAAGGCGAACTCCCCGAGCAGAATGGCCACCTTGCGGCCGCGGATGGTGGCGGAGCCGGTGAGTACGGACTCGTCCAATCCGGTCTTCTCGCGGGCCGCGGCGAGTTCGCTCGCGTACTCGTCGTCGACGACGTAATCGGCGGTCGGGGTGTCCCAGGAATCGAAACTGTCGGCATCGATCACCAGATCGAGCAGTTCGAGGGCGGTCATTCTGGTCATCGTGTCGCCTCTTTCAGCCAGTCGCGGACGAGTTGGTCGTCGGCACCGAGTACCGGCGGTGCCAGGTGGTTGGTTTCGGTGACCTCCTTGCCGTCGGACTCGAAGAAGCGCAGCGGCGGCCCGGGAAGAGTGACCTTGCCGAGCGTCGCGTGCTCGACGTCGACCAGCAGACCTTGAGATTTGGTCTGCTCCCACTCGTACACTTCCTGGATGTTCCGCACTTTGCCTGCGGGAACACCGATCTCGTCGAGGAGAGTCAGCAGCGGCTCGGTCTCGTAGGTGCGGAAAATCTTGGAGACGAGCTCGATGACGTCGTCGCGACTGTCGACCCGCTGCGGGTTGGTGGCCATGCCTTCGAGGTCGGGGTCGATACCGAAGCCCTCGCAGAACCGGTGCCACAGCCCCTCGCTGCCCACCGAGATCTGCACGGCACCATCGGAGGTCGGAAACAGGCCGTACGGGCAGATCGACGGATGGTGGTTGCCCTGAGCCTTGCCGATCTCGCCGGCGACCGTCCACTTGGTGCCCTGGAAGGCGTGCACTCCGACGACGCTGGCGAGCAACGAGGTGCGAACCACCTTGCCGCGGCCGGTGCGGTCCCGCTCGCGCAGAGCCGCGAGAACTCCGAAGGCTCCGTACATTCCGGCCAGGAGATCTGCGATGGGAACGCCGACCCGCTGGACGTCGTCCGGGCTCGAGCCGGTGAACGACATCAGCCCCGCCTCACCCTGCGCGATCTGGTCGTATCCGGATCGGCCGCCCTCGGGGCCGTCGTGGCCGAACCCACTGATCGACAGCACCACTGTGCGCGGGTTGATCTCGGCGATCCGCTCGGGTGAGAAGCCGAGCCGATCGAGAACGCCGGTGCGAAAGTTCTCGAGCAGGACGTCAGCTCGTTCGATCATGTGCTCCAACGCTTCTCGGCCATCGTCGGTCTTCAGGTCGAGGGCGATGGACCGCTTGTTGCGGTTGGCCGAGAGGAAGTACGTCGACTCGCGCTCGGCGTCACGCGGAGTGACGAAGGGGGGACCCCAGACTCGGGTGTCGTCGCCGCCCTTCGGTGTCTCGACCTTGATGATGTCGGCACCGAGGTCGCCGAGCATCATCGCCGCGTGCGGGCCGGCCAGAGCGCGGGTCAGATCGACCACCACGGTTCCTTCGAGCGGTCCGGTTCTGCCTGTCGTGTTGAGGGGCATCGAAGTGATCCTTTGCGTCGAAGCGAGGTGGGGGCTGAATCCGAGAGGATTGGATTATTGGGCCAGTGGCCTATCCAATTCCATTGGACCAGCGATTCCCGAAGAAGTCAAGTAACGATTTACGAGTGTTTGCCCAGCTCAGACACGTGATGGCGGCACGCCGAGTACACGTGCCGCCATCGTTCGAGTACTGCCAGGCCCGAGAACGTGCCGAACGGCTACATCCAGCCGGGGACGACCAGGATGCCCCAGGCGATCAGTGGACCGATGATCACGACCAGCGCGCTGTATTTGAGAATCTGCTTGTAGAACACGTCGCGATCGATGTCCTGGGCGTTGGCGAGCACCAGCGCTCCGTTCGTGGAGAACGGGCTGACGTCGACGATGGTCGAGGCGATGGACAGGGCAACGATGACTCCGATGGCCCCCACTTCACCGGCCAGCAGGAACGGAACGGCCAGCGGGATGGTGACGCCGAGGATCGCAGTGGACGAGGCGAACGCCGAGACGATGGCACCGATGTAGCAGAGCAGCAGTGCCACGAGCAGTGGAATGCCGATTCCGGCCACTGCGTCGCCGACGTATTCGACGGTTCCGGCTTCCTGCAGCACCCCGACGAACGTGAGCACGCCGCCGATGAGCAGCACCGTCGACCAGCTGATCTGGTTGATCGCGCCCTTCTGGGCCTTGGGCGACGCCAGAGCGAGGATCACAGCGACCGTCATCGAGATGAAGCCGACATCGAGATCGAGTACGAGCGAGAAGATCGCAAGCGATGCCAGGCCGATGAGCGTGAGGATCTGATCGAAGGTGATCGCCTCGACCGCGGTGGCCAGCGGCGGTGCGTTCTCGACGGTGACCGTCTGACCGGACGGCTTGGGAGTCGACGACCCGAACCCGCGCATGACCGTCCGCGAACCTCCGCCGCCGACGCCGCCGGTGTCGCCGTCGGGGCGGGTGCCGTCCTCGTCGTGCACGCTGCGGCCGATGAGCGATCGTCCGCCGAGGAACATGAAGAGCGCAGCCCCGATTGCGGCATTGAAGAGCATGCTGCCGAGGAAGAGTGTGAGCGGACTGTTGACCAGTCCCGCCTTGGCGGCGATGTTGTTGACGGTCACGCCGTAGATGCTGATGGGCGAGAAACCGCCCGCCTGCGCACCGTGGATGACCATCATGCCCATGAGCAGGGCATTGATCTTGTAGCGCGCGGCGAAACCGAGGGCGATGGGGGCCACGATGGCCACAGCAGCGGGCCCGAGCGCTCCGATCGACGTCAGGACGCCGGTGATGCCGAACATCACCCAGGGGATGAGGGCCACTCGGCCGCCGACGAGTCGAACGGCACCGCGGACCAGGAGGTCGACCGTGCCGTTGTTCTGCGCAATGGCGAAGAGGTACGTGATGCCGACGAGCGTGAGGAACAGGCTGCTCGGGAAGCCGGCGATGATGTCGTCGGCACCCATGCCCACGGCAATAGTTCCGACGAAGAACGCCGCCACGAACCCCAACGCACCCATGTTCACGGGGAACACGGTTGCAGCGAGGAACATGACGACGAGCGCAAGGATGGGTATCAACTCGGTCGACATCGAAGGTCTCCGGTCCGTCTCTGGTAGCACTCGAGCGGTTGCCCGAGATCGTCAGTGGCTAATTGGACTGGCCACTGAGTCAATAGGGACTCAACCAGTGAAGTGGATCACTTGTCAAGCCCGGATGTGTCGGCCGTTACGTACCTTATGACGGCTAGGGTGGAGGTCCAGAGGAACAGAGAGCGAGTGACACAGTGGCTGAGCAAATTCGCCCCGTGACCCGACCACGGCTGTACGAGGTCATCGTCGAACAGCTGTGCAAGCACATCGCCGATCGCGACATGAACCCTGGCGATCGCCTCCCGCCCGAGCGCGAACTTGCCGGCCACCTCGGCGTCAGTCGAGCCTCGCTGAGTCAGGCGCTCGTCGCGCTCGAGGTGCAGGGGATCCTGTCGGTCCGCCACGGCGACGGTGCCGTGCTGGTGCGTCGGCCAGTGGGAGACATGGCAATTCGCGCCCTCCGCGAACATGCCGACCGACTCCCCGAGGTGATCGAAGCCCGCGAGGCACTCGAGGTCAAGCTCGCCGAGCTTGCCGCATCCCGTCGCAGCGAGAGCGAAATGGCGGCGATCGACCACGCCCTGTCCGTGATGGCGTCGGAGATCACCGATGGCGACCGCGGCGACTCGGGGGACGAGCTGTTCCACCACGCGATCACCGCAGCGGCGCACTCCCCGCTACTCGCCCGCCTCATGGGGGAAATTGCCGAGTTGATTCGCGAGACTCGAATCGAATCCCTGTCGCAGTCCGACCGTCCGCAGGCTTCCCTCGAAGGCCATCGGCGCATCGCCGAGGCTGTGCGACAACAGGACCCGGCCGAGGCCGGGCGCGCAATGGCAGACCATATTCGGCTCGTCTCGGATGTCGCGCTACTGCGAGCAGGCGACAGCTAGACACTCCGGAAGCGGTCCCCCGCCGAACTCGACGTTGTGGATGAATTCCGACCCGAATCCGTCCATAACGTCGAGTTCGGCAGGGTGGGGAGCATCGTTGGTTGACATCCAGGGCAGCGTCGCGCCATCATTATTGGCACAGCGCCAATAAGTCGGCGCTTCGAGCCAAGGACTTGCCATGACTGCACTCGCAGACCGCACCAGCGACGACCTCGCTACCGAGCTCGCCGATGTGCGCCAGCTCGCCAGAGGATTCTTCGAAAAAGAGGTAGCGCCGCACCGCGAGGAATTCGCGGCAGCCGGACGTCCCAGTCGCGACGTCTACCGCACAGCGGGAAACCTCGGGCTGCTCGGCATGTCGGTGCCCGAGCAGTACGGCGGCGGTGGCGGCGACTTCCGTCACGAGGCGGTGCTGTTCGAGGAGCAGGTCCGAGCGGGCGACACGGCCATGCAGTTGGGCGTGCACAGCGGCATCGTTCCGCACTACATCCTGGCCTACGCGTCCGAGGAGAAGAAGCAGCGCTGGCTGCCGAAGCTGTGCTCTGGCGAGTGGATCGGTGCCATCGCGATGACCGAACCCGGCACCGGCTCGGATCTGCAGGGCATCACCACCCGAGCGGTTCGTGACGGCGACGACTACGTCGTCACCGGCGCAAAGACGTTCATCTCCAATGGAGCCCATTGCGATCTGATCATCATCGCTGCCAAGACCGACCCGTCCGCGGGAGCCCGGGGACTGACCCTGCTCGTCGCCGAGGTGTCCGACGACACCGAGGGATTCCACCGGGGACGAGTGCTGCACAAGATCGGCCAGAAGGGCCAGGACACCGCCGAACTGTCTTTCGACGGCCTCCGCATCCCCGCCGCCAACATCCTCGGCGACGCCGAAGGTCGCGGGTTCGCCCAGCTGATGCAGCAACTCCCCCAGGAGCGCCTGATCTGCGGCATCGCCGCCGCAGCGATGATCGACGCAGCCGTCACACAGACCATCGAGTACACCAAGTCGCGCAACGCGTTCGGCAAGACGCTGTTCGACCTGCAGAACACCAAGTTCGAGCTCGCCGAATGCGCCACGATCGGACGCGTCGTGCGAACCTTCGTCGATGATGCTGTGGCGCAACATATCTCCGGAACACTCGACGTCACGACAGCTGCAATGGTCAAGTACTGGACCACCGACCGGCAGTTCGAGGTGGTGGACCGCTGCCTGCAGCTCTTCGGCGGCTACGGCTACATGGAGGAATACCCCATCGCCCGCATGTTCGTCGACGGCCGCATCGCCCGCATCTACGCCGGTGCCAACGAAGTCATGAAAGACCTCATTTCCCGCTCGCTCTAGAAAGGCCACCACCATGGAGGCGTTCCTCTACGACGCAGTGCGCAGCCCTCGTGGCCGCGGCAAGAGCTCCGGCTCACTGCACACCGTCAAACCGGTCGACCTGGCCGCGAACACGTTGTCCACGTTGCTCTCTCGACACTCCCAGCTCGATCCGGCCCTGATCGACGACGTCGTGCTCGGTGTCGTCACCCCGGTGGGCGATCAAGGCTGTGACATCGCCCGAACCGTCGCGATGGTTGCCGGGCTGCCGGACAGTGTCGCCGGCGTTCAGCTCAACCGCTTCTGCGGATCCGGACTCGAAGCCGTCAACACTGCGGCGCAACGTGTTCGGTCCGGATGGGATCGGCTCATCGTCGCCGGTGGCGTCGAATCGATGTCTCGTGTGCCGCTCGGGGCGGACGGCGGCGCATGGCCGTGCGACCCACTGACCAACTACGGCAGCTACTTCGTTCCGCAGGGAGTAAGTGCAGACCTCATCGCGACGATCGAGGGGTTCGACCGCGACGAGGTCGACGCCTATGCCGTGCGCAGTCAGCAGCGTGCGGCGCACGCGTGGTCGATGGGCCACTTCGAGAAGTCCGTCATCCCGGTGTTCGACGCCAACGGCCGGCTGATGCTCGATCACGACGAGATCATGCGACCGGAGACGACCACGGCCGATCTCGCCGCGCTGAAACCGTCGTTCGACCGGATGGGCACGCTCGCCGGGTTCGACGCCGTCGCGATGCAGAAGTACACCGAGGTCGAGCGCATCGACCACGTCCACCATGCCGGCAACTCCTCCGGCATCGTCGACGGCACCGCGATGGTTCTGATCGGCTCCGAAGAAGCCGGTCGCGCAGGCGGATTGACCCCGCGCGGACGCGTCGTGGCCGGGGTTGTCGCGGGATCGGATCCGACGCTCATGCTCACGGGTCCGGTTCCGGCCACCCACAAGGTGCTGGCCGCTGCGGGACTCACCCTCGACGACATCGCGGTGTTCGAGGTCAACGAGGCATTCGCCTCGGTGGTGCTCAATTACGCGAAGAAGCTGAACATCGACCACGACCGCATCAACGTCAACGGTGGCGCGATCGCGATGGGCCACCCGTTGGGCGCAACCGGAGCCATGCTCACCGGAATGGCCCTCGACGAACTCGAGCGCCGCGGCGAACGCTACGCACTGATCACGCTGTGCATCGGTGCAGGAATGGGCGTCGCCACCATCATCGAGCGCCTGTGATCACCCTGCGAGAGAACAACAACCCGAGGACCTCGATGAACACTGCATGCGACCTGCGGACTCCCACGATCACCGGCGAGATCGGCACCGACCGCGTACTCGTACTGACGATCGACGATCCGACACAGGCCACCAATACGATGAACACCGCGTTCGGCGAGTCGCTCGGACAGGCCGTCGACTGGCTCGAGGCCAACCTCGATGCGTACGACGGCATCATCGTCACCTCGGGGAAGGATTCGTTCTTCTCCGGTGGCGACCTCGAGCTGCTGCGCGACGCCGGTCCGTCCGATCATGCGGCGATCGCCGACGCCCTCGATTTCACCAAGGACAAGCTTCGTCGCCTCGAGCGGCTGGGCAAACCGGCCGTGGCAGCACTCGGCGGCACCGCGCTCGGCGGCGGCTTCGAGATCGCACTGGCCTGTCATCACCGAATCGCACTGAGCCGAAACAATTCTCGATTCGGCCTACCCGAGGCGACGCTCGGTCTACTGCCCGGCACCGGCGGCGTCACCCGAACGGTCAGGATGTTCGGCATCGTCAAGGCTCTGACTCAGGTTGTGGGCCAGGGCCAGCGGTATCGGCCGGCGCAGGCCCTCGAACTCGGACTCGTCGACGAGGTCGTCGACACCCACGAGGAAATGATGGCGAACGCACGTGCCTGGATCGTCGCCAATCCCGAAGCGCTGCAGCCCTGGGACAAGAAGGGATTCAAGATTCCCGGCGGCACCGCGGCCTCACCCGCGCTGGCTGCGCAGCTGCCTGCCTTCGCGGCAACGGTACGCAAGCAGGTCAAGGGTGCACCCATGCCCGCTCCGATCGCGGTGGTTGCTGCGGCCGTGGAAGGTTCGGTTCTCGACTTCGAGTCGGCGTCGCTGGTGGAAACCCGGCACTGCACCTCACTCGCCTGCGGAGCCGTCTCGGGCAACCTGATCCAATCGATGTTCTTCGATCTGGGATCCATCAGCAAGGGAGGCTCTCGTCCCAGCGCCGAACCACACCGGGTACCCGAGAAGGTGCTGGTGATCGGGGCCGGAATGATGGGTGCCGCCATCGCCTACGTTGTCGCCTCGGCGAAGGTTCCCGTAGTGCTGCGCGATATCTCGATCGAATCCGCCGAGCGCGGAAAGGATTACGCGCGTGCGATTCTCGGCCAGGCCGTCACGAAGGGACGCACGACCCAGGCCGACGCCGATGCGGTGCTCGCGCTCATCACGACCACCTCCGACGCGGCCGACGCCGAGGGGTGCGATCTCGTCGTCGAGGCCGTCTTCGAGGATCCCGCCGTCAAGCAGCAGGCCTTCGAAGATGTGGACAAGTACCTCACCGCCGACGCACTACTGTGCTCGAACACCTCGACGCTTCCGATCACCCAACTGTCCCAGGGAGTCTCGCGTACCTCCGACTTCATCGGCACGCACTTCTTCTCCCCGGTGGACAAGATGCCCTTGGTGGAAATCGTGGTGGGCGAACACACCAGTGACTCCGCTCTGGCTCGCGCGTTCGACTTCGTACGGCTCATCGGTAAGACGCCGATCGTTGTCGGCGACAGTCACGGTTTCTTCACCACTCGGGTCATCGGCAGATTCATGGACGAGGCGATCTCGTTGGTCGCCGAGGGTGTACACCCGGCCACCGTCGAACAGGCTGCGCTGCAGGCCGGCTACCCGTCCGGCGCGCTCGCACTGATGGACGAGATTTCGTTGACTCTGTCGCGCCACATCCGAGAGGGCATGGCCGAGGCCGCCCGCGTCGACGGACGAGGGTGGATCGTCTCGAAGTCCTACCCGCTGGTCGATCGCCTGATCGACGAGTTCGATCGTCCGGGCCGCAAGGCGGGACGTGGGTTCTACGAGTACTCCGAGGACGGCACCGAGCTCGGACTGTGGCCAGGCCTGGTGGAGCACTACCACCGACCCGATCACGGAATCTCGTTCGAGGACATGATGGATCGTATGCTCGTCGCGCAATCTCTCGATTCGATCGCGTGCCTCGACGAGGGTGTCCTGCGTACGGTCGCCGATGCGAACATCGGTTCCATTCTCGGCATCGGCTACCCGGCCTGGACCGGAGGTGTGCTGCAGTTCGTCAATCAGTTCGACGGCGGTCTCCCCGGATTCACGCGGAGGGCCGACGAACTGCGGGCACGGTACGGCGATCGGTTCGTCGTGCCGAGGTCGCTGCGCGCACGCACCGAGCGGTACCTCTGACGCGTCGCGGCATCGGTTCGGTGCGATCATGAGAACCATGCCGGCCTCGAGCGCACCCAAGTGGAATCGTTTGGAACCGGACGAGCGACGCACGCAGATCCTGGCCAGCGCTGTTCGCTTGTTCGGAGACAAGCCCTATGCCGAGGTGTCGATGTCGGACGTCGCCGCCTCGGCCGGGGTGGCCCGCGGGCTCATCCACCACTACATCGGCAGCAAACGCGATGTGTACCTCGAGTGCGTTCGCTTTCTGGTCACCGTTCCGCCCATCGAGGACGTACACCTGCCCACGGGTTCGCTCGAGGAACGAGCCCGCGGCAGCGTCCACTGGCTGGTCGGCGTGATCGAAACGCACGGTACGGCGTGGGTGTCGATGGCCAGTGGATCGGGCGTCGACGAGCAGGTGGCACAGATTCTGGACGAGGCCGACGATCTTGCGGCCGAACGAGTCTTGGACGCAACGGCATTCGAAGGCAGAGGCGGCGACCGCCGAATCGCGACCTCCGCGGTGCGGGCGTTCGGCGGCATGGTGAAGGCTGCGGGCCGTGAATGGCTCGTGCGCGGCACGCTGAACCGGGAGCAGGTCGAGACCCTGCTGACCGATGTACTCGTGACCGTTCTCGGTACCGTCGACGCCATGGACGAATCCCGGGAACGTTAGCCAGACAACCATTTTCGCGGACTGTCGACACCCGCCGAGCCATGTGTTCACTATTGACACCGTGCCAACAAGGTGGAACTGTGACGGTATTCACCCGGGCACCCTCGCCCCCTCTCGCACAAGGGACTCGATATGTATCTCACCCAAGGCCTGCATCGCTCTGCGGCGACAACTCCGAACCGGGCCGCGACGGTGTTCGGCGACCGCACTCGGACTTTCACCGAACAGATCGACCGCGTGGCGCGTTTGGCGGCAGGCCTGCAGGCCATCGGCGTGGAGTCCGGCGATCGAGTTGCGATGCTGGCGTTCAACAGTGACCGATACTCCGAATACCTGCTCGCGGTGCCGTGGGCAGACGCCGTGCTCAACCCCGTCAACATCCGGTGGTCGCCTGTGGAGGTCGCGTACGCGCTCAACGACTCCGACACCAAGGTCCTGCTGGTCGACGACACCTTCGGTGCCATGGTCCCGGCACTGCGCCCCGCATGCGCCGGCCTGCAGACCATCGTCTACTGCGGGGACGGTGCCACCCCCGAGGGCATGGTCTCGTACGAGGACCTCGTCGCATCCCACGATCCCGTTCCCGACGCGCGACGCAGCGGCGACGCCCTTGCCGGCCTCTTCTACACCGGTGGCACCACCGGCTTCCCCAAGGGCGTCATGCTCTCGCATGCGAACCTCGTCACCTCGGGCCTGGGAACGGTGGCGACCGGACAGCTGCTCGACGACGCATCGATCCTGCTCCATGCCGCACCGATGTTCCACCTCGCCGATCTGGCCGCATGGGTGGGTCAGGTGATGCTCGGCGGCACCCACGTCATGGTTCCGTTCTTCGAGCCGACCGCCGTCCTCGGCGCGATCGCGAAGCACTCGATCACCGATGTGCTGCTCGTACCGACAATGATTCAGCTCCTCGTCGACCACCCCACGTTGAGCGAGTTCGACACCTCCTCGCTCAGCCGCGTGCTGTACGGAGGATCCCCCATCTCCGCCGGCGTCCTCGAGCGCACCCTCGCTCGGCTCCCGCAGGCCCGCCTCACTCAGGCCTACGGCATGACCGAGCTGGCACCGGTCGCGTCGCTGCTCTGGCCGGAACACCATGT
Source organism: Rhodococcus sp. 15-649-2-2 (assembly GCF_002258645.1). Classification (NCBI taxonomy): domain Bacteria; kingdom Bacillati; phylum Actinomycetota; class Actinomycetes; order Mycobacteriales; family Nocardiaceae; genus Rhodococcus; species Rhodococcus sp. 15-649-2-2. The sequence continues at coordinate 232,398 of NZ_NPFM01000017.1, read as the reverse complement.
GGGAGAACGCATCGGCTCGGCCGGTCGCGCGGCCCCACACTCGGAGATCCGGATTCTGGGCCCCGACGACGAGCAGTTGCCCACCGGCTCGGTCGGCGAGATCTGCGTTCGCGGTGGACACGTGATGCTCGGCTATTGGAACAAGCCGGAGGAGACGGCAGCGGCCGTTCGCGACGGGTGGATGCACACCGGCGATGTCGGCTACCTCGACGCCGACGGATTCCTGTTCGTGGTCGATCGACTCAAGGACATGATCATCACCGGCGGCGAGAACGTCTACAGCGCCGAGGTGGAAAGCGCACTGAGCCTGCACCCCTCGGTGCTGGCCTGCGCCGTGATCGGTGTTCCCGACGGCGACTGGGGCGAGCGCGTCCACGCCTGTGTCGTGCTGGCCGAGGGCACGTCGCCGACGGTCGACGAACTCCGCGATCACACCCGCAGCTACGTTGCCGGTTACAAGACCCCGCGCACCATCGAGTTCGTCACCGCACTGCCCATGAGCGGAGCGGGCAAGATCCTCAAGCGCGAACTGCGGGACGCGCACGTGGCGAAAGACGCTCTCGGAGCGTCCCTGTAACCACTCGGGTCGCCGATAGACCGAGTGTCAGGGCTGCACCACCGCCGCCGAGCGATCAGCGCACCGATTTCACCTGCCATGTCACCGCTGCCCCGAGTGCGGCCAGCACCCCCACCGCCGCGAACAGCGCCGGGTATCCACCGACGGTGGAGAGAAACACACTCGCGAGCAGCGGAGCCATGGCAGGTGGAACGATCGCCCCGATGTTCATCACGCCCAGATCGGTCGCCCGACTCTCGGCGGACGGAAGGACCCCGGTCACCAGCGCCTGATCAACGGCCATGTACGCGCCGAATCCGCCGCCCAGCAACGCGGCCGAGACGAACGTGGCGTCCATCGTGGGATGTACCGCCAGGACGAAGCCGGCGACGGCTTGCATCGATGCCGCGACCGCCACGAAGATCTTGCGGCGACGCATCCGGTCCGACAACGGACCGAAGGTGAAGGTACACACCACACAGGCGATCAGGTAGACGACGGTGACCTCGAGCAGCGATCCCGTCGGATCGGTCACTCGAAGGCCGTCGGTGAGGAAGAACAGCAAGTAGCAGGTCCCGAGCGAGTTGGCCACGTTGACCAGGATTCGACCCCCGAAGGCCCACGCGAAGTCGCGGTGACGCAACGAATCGAGCAGTGATGCCACGATGCTGCGCAGGCTCAACAGCGCTGTCGGTGAATCGGTTTCGCGATACGACAGCAGAAACGGCACCGCGCAGATCACCAGGGCGATCGCCACGGCGAGGTACCCGCCCAGTACCGACAGTGCGAGTGTGGACACCAATGCCAGGCCCGCCACCACGCCCAGCGCCTGCGGCGCATAGATCGCACTCGACACCGTTCCGCGCTGCTCGTCCGGCACGCGGTCGGCCACCACGGCCGTCAACCCTGCTGTTGCAGCACTCGATCCGAGCATCGCCACCGACCACGCCGTCCCGATTCCGAGAACGGTACTTTGCAGCCCGGTGACCACCAACGCACAGGCGAAGAACAGGACGCCGCCGCCGAACCAGACGCGCCGTCGCCCCAACCTGCTGCGAGTGCGATCGCACAGCGATCCGCACACGGGTAGACCGATCAGGAGCACCACGGCAGAGACCGCGTTGATCACGGCGAAGTCGAACACCTTCGATTGCGGATCGATCTGTTGCAACCGCTCGGGCAGAAGCAGCTGCAGTGGAACCAGATCGGCCATCCAATAGCCCAGCCACGCCACGGAGAACACGGCAATCCAGAGCGGGCGCACCCGGGTGGTCATCGGTCAGTCTCTTCGCACGGGTGCCGCGGTTCCGTATGCACGGCGCACCACCTCGTCCAAGGTTGCCGCCAGTTGTGCGTCGGTGAGAGCACGTGGGCGCGCCACCGACGCAGCCGATAGGTATATCCCGCACAGCCATTCGAGCAGTTCTGTGTTCGACAGCGCCGAAGCGAGGTCGTGACCGCTGGCCACCGAACCGTGGTGGGCCATGATCACCGCCGATTTCGACGCGATCGCCGCCACCACCGAACGTGCGAGCTCGCCGGTGCCGAACGGCGCGAACGGCACAACCGGGACGGTACCGCCGAGAGCGAGCTGCGCGTAGTGCACCGGCGGCAGTTCGTCGGTGACGAGCGAAAGTGCCACTGCCGCAGAAGAATGCGTGTGGACCACCGCGCGCGCGTCGCTCGCCTCGTAGATGCCCAGGTGCAAGCCCAGTTCCGATGTCGGCTCGTGTGCACCCGCACTCACGACGCCATCCATCCCGACGAGCGTGACGTCCTCGATCGTGGCGTCGGCCAATACGAGACCGGTCGCCGTCACCGCCACCACGTCGCCGACACGGGCGCTCACGTTGCCTGCAGTTCCGAGGACCAGGCCCCGTCGGCCCAGTTTCCGGGCGGCCTCGGCGACGGACTCTCGGAGTTCGTCCACGTCGGCCGGCATCAGATGGTCCTGCAGGTGCGGGCGAACTTCCGAACGACCTCGAGGTCGTAGGTCCCGAAGTCGGTACCGAGACCCTGCGCGACGTGCGCGGCGGTCGCGTTCCCCAACTCCGCTGACTCGACGACGCTCATGCTCAGCGACAGGCCACGAACGAACCCTGCCGAGAACGCATCTCCGCATCCACTGGTATCCACCACGTCCACGGCGTACGTGGAAACTTCGACAGCGTCGTCGGCCGTCACGACGAGTGTGGGCGACGCCCCGGCAGTGGCGACGACGCAGGACGCACCGAGTTCGAGCAGTCGGCGACACCCCTCCTCGAGGGTCGCACAGCCGGTCCAGCCGAGGACCTGCTCGTCGTTCGGCAGCAGGTAGTCGACGTACGGGAGTGCGGGCGCGAAAGCACCGAGGCCCTCGGGAACGGACGGTGCCAGACTGTCGACGGTGACGACGACACCGTCCTCGTGAGCGCGGCGAGCGATGTCGCGCGCGGTGTCCGGTCCGAAGAACTCGGGTCCGCCGAGATGCAGGAAGTCGACGTTGTGAAACATGTTCCACGGAACATGCTGAGCCAGATAGCCGTTGGCTCCGATCACGTGCAGAGCCGGCCGGGATCCGTCCGGCCTGATCGGCAACACCGACGCCGAGGTCTGCACCCCGTCCAGACGATGGACCAGGGAGACGTCCACTCCGTCGTCGGCGAGGAGTTGGAGTAGAAACGTGCCGGCCGAATCACTTCCGACGACTCCCGCGGTGTGGACCGCGGCACCCAGCCGGGACAGCACCAACGCCGTTCCCGCGGCGGTTCCCGCGGCCGACATCGCGATCTGCTCGGCCAGTACGGCCTGCTGCCCGTCCGGAATCTCGGTCACCGGCCGCACCAGAGTGTCGAGGATGTGCACACCCAAGGTGAGCACCTCCGGCGGTACTCTCATCGGATCGAATCCGCTCGCTCGGAGAGGAGGATGGCCTCCAGAGTGCACATGGAAACGTCGAATCGCGCAGACATCCCGGCAGTGGCGACAGGCCGCACCAGGCGTCCCGCCCAGCTCGGGGAGACGTCGAACCAGAATTCGAAGGTCATCGCCGTAGAGGTACCGCCACTGAGCGGCGCGAAGCGAAATACGTTCGCCACGTTGGTGAGCGGCGCAAAGCCCTGCCCCGAATCCACTCGCAGTCGATTCGCCTCCAGCTGCCGGACGGTCCAGGTGGCGTGAGTGGTGAAACGGCCGAGCGCTGCCACCTCCTCGGTGTAGACACCGCCCGTGCGTGCAGTGCCGTGATGGGTGGTGACCGACCGGACGTCGGTGACCCACTCCGCATAACGACTGGTGTCACTGGTCAGTGCCCACACCTCTTCCGGGCTCACCGAAAGTGTGCGATGGGCCGAAACTACGAAGCGTTGTTCCACGAGAGTTCTCCTTCGGTCGACAGTATTTCTGCTGCTGCGTGTTCACCCGACCGCACGGCGCCGTCCATGTATCCGTTCCAGTAGTCGGAGTGTTCGGCGCCTGCCCAATGCACTCGTCCGAACACGGTGTCTCGCCACCGGCCGAGCTCGGTCAGCACTCCGGGGGCCAGCACCGCGGTGGGCCCGCCGCGGGTCCATTGCTCGCGAGTCCAGTCCAGCTCGATCCATTCGGTCGGTTCCAGGGCGCGCGGCCCCACCGCGGAGGCGAATGCGCGAAGAACCTCACCGCGTCGTTCGGCGTCGTTACCGTCCGACCAGTTCCGGCCGCCCCGGTGGCGTGCACCCCAGGTGCCCACGAATCCCATCAGTACTCCCTGACTTCCGTCGGGCGGCGAGTTGTCGAACATCGAGGACACCGGAATAGTGCTGTCGCGAAAGAGGGCTTGACCGGAGAGCCCACTCGCGCGCCAGAACGGTTCGGGGTACACGGCCTCGCACTTGGCCAGGCCGCCGAAGTTCATCCGCTGGAACAGCGCCTCCTGGGCTGCGGGAAGTGTTGGACTCCAGTCGATTCTGGATGCCAGAACCGGAGGAATCGCGACGACGACCGATCCGGCGATCCACGATTCGGTATCGGTCCGTACCACCACGCGATCCGGATACTGCTCCACCCGGCGCACCGGGCTGTCGAGCCGGACGGCGTCACCGAGTTGCTCGGCCAGTGCGATCGAGATCGCGTGGGAGCCACCGACGAAGCGCCATTGTTGCGCTCCCCCAGCCACACTCATCAATCGGTCCACCGTGCCGGGGGTGTACTCGTTACCCGCCCCGGCCACGTACGCCAAGCCGAAGAGCGCGGACACGTCGGCGGCCGTGCCGCCGAACACCGAGCCGAGCAGGATGTCGAGTAGCTCCACTCCACCGTCGGTGGCCGCGTGGCGACGAGCCCAGGTGGCCAGAGTTTGGGTGTCCCACTCGTGCGCACGGGGTGCATCCCACGGTCTGTCCACGGGAATCTGCCTGGCGGCTCGATCCATTCGTGCAACGAGTATCCCGACGTCGGGTAGCGAGAGGGGGTCGGGTGGGACACCACCGGCGAAGCGTCGGGCGCGTCCGTTCTTGACGTAGACGCTCGATCCGATGTCGTGGGCAGGAAACGTGGCGACGCCGACCGAGGCGGCAAGGCGAAGGATGTGATCCTGCGTCGGACCGACGAACTGCCCACCGGTCTCGACCACAGCGTCTCTGCCGATCGTGTGGTTGACCGTCCTCCCGCCGACCCGATCTCGGGCTTCGAGAACCTGGACGGTCAGGCCCGCTGCTGACAGCTCCCTGGCGGCAGTCAGACCCGCGAGCCCTGCACCGACGACCACTACGTCCACACGCGAGGCTTCCGAACTTTCGGTCATGGGTTCCCCCTTTCAGGGCTGTTCGATGTAGCGGCGACAGTAGCCCAATATTGGCCACTAGGCCAGGATTGACGAAAAGCGCCTGCTGGAGAGCAGTGCGATGGGGGTAGATGACGGCACCCCGGCTACGTTGTATCGATGACCGAAGAGCGCCGTAAGACTCGATACGCGCGTGGCCAGGAGCGCCGCGACGCCCTCGTCGACGCGGCCATCGGCGTGATCGGCACCCGCGGACTCGAACGCGTCTCGTTTCGGTCCGTGGCCGACTCCGCCGGCTTTCCGCCGTCGACCACCAGCTATTTCTTCGGCTCGGTCGGTGAGCTGATCGATGCCGCGATCACTCGAATTGCCGAGAACGTGACGACGAAGGTCACCGCGCTCCTCGAGGTGGCGCATACCGGCGGCCTCACGCGCGACGATCTCGCCGACGCGATCATGGACCTGGTCTCGCTGCTCTCCTCCCCCGAGGACGACGACTCCCTCGTCCAGTTCGAGGCATACCTCGCCGTGCGCAGACGGCCCGAGCTGGCGGATTCGGTGCACCGAATCATGCGGATGATCGAAGAGGCGGCCGAGGCGGCGCTCGGGGCGTTCGGCATCAAAGAACCACATCTACCGGCTCGGCATTTCCTGGCCTTGATCGACGGCTACACCCTGCACGAGATCGCCAGGCCCACACCGGGTGGCAATCGGGCCGAACTGAAGGATGTACTGCTGCGCGTGCTCGACTCGTACGTGCCGCAAGCCTGAGGCCGGAGCTCGCTAGCCAGCACCTACAAGAAGCGGCACGATGCTGCGGTGCGCGAAGGCGAGCAAGTCGTCGTACGTCTCGAGGGCAGCGCCGGCAGCAGGCGTCAACAGAATCGAATGCACAACGCGAACCACGATTTCGGGGGCATCAGGTACTGCGAAACTGTCCGAGTCCACCTCTCCCCGGGCGATCTGCGCGGCAGCGTCTATCGCGGACGCGAGCAATGTCGACGCATTGGTCGTCAACTGTTCGAGCACCAACGCACTCTCGGAATCGAACATCTTGAGCAGAACGGGGTTGGTTCGCACCGAATCGATCGTCGTCGCGAATCCGTGCGCGGCTCGATCCGCACGCGACGACTGTTCGGCGGCCGCTGCCGCCACCGCGACGAACAGCCTCGTCGATTCACGCGCCATGACCGCCCGGACCAGCTCATCCTTGGAGCCGATGCGGCGATAGACCGTCACCCGGTTGATCTTGGCGCGCTTGGCCACGTCGCCGATGGTCGTTCTGGGAATGCCGACCTCGCCGAACAACTCCAACGCGGCATCGAGGATCGGCCCGTCGTCACCGTCTGGATGCATCGTCCGATCCTAACGTCACCCTGGGTCACTGAATGTAACATTGCAACAGTGTTTGTTGCTATGTAGCATCACCGCATCAGCATCTCGACGAATGGAGCTCGAATGTCTCGCGACAGAGCAATCGACCCGAACGCGCGCCACACGGACGAGTCCTACGCGATCGTGGCCCGTGCGGTGACGTTCGACTGGACCGGCGTTCCGCTGCAATACATTCCGCACGAGTGGTACGCCACGCACTTCTGGAACGTGATGCATCTGGTTCTGCCCGAAGGAGAACGGGCGATGGCCGACGTGTTCGCCCTCGCGCTTCCCTACATCGACGACCGCAGACTGCACGAGGAAGTGGTGGGATTCGTCGGGCAGGAGGCCACTCACGCGTCCTCCCACGAAGGCTTCCGCACCTACCTCGTTGCCCACGGAGTCGACATCGAACCGATCCTGCAGCGGATTCGATTCGCGGTGGGCGTGGTGTTCGGCGACCACGGCCTCACCGGCCGGGCAGCCAAGGCATGGCTCAACGAGAGGCTCGGAATCTACGCAGCGGCAGAGCACTTCACCGCCGTGGTAGGTGAATGGCTCTTGGACAACACCGAATTCGACCGCATCGGCGTCGACCCCACGATGCTGGACCTGCTCCGCTGGCACGGTGCCGAGGAACTCGAACACCGCAACGTGGCATTCGACGCATTCCAGTACGTCGACGGTGGTGGATTTCGCCGCGCCCGCACCGCAGTGATAGCCAGCGCGGGGTTGGCGGTGTTGTGGTTCAGCACCGCCGCGTACCTGTACAAGAATTCGGTCGCCACCCCGCGCACCGGGAAACGCCGACTCCGCGCCCCGTGGCCTTTCGCCTTCGCGCGAGCGTCTCGCAAGCAACTCATCCCGGGCCTGTCGTTCCTGTTCGTCCAACTCGCCCTGTACATCCGACCGGGTTTTCACCCATCGAAGATGGGCGACATCGACAAGGCCGTGCGATACCTCGCACAGTCACCCGCTGCACTGGCTGCCCAGCAGTGACGACTACAGCAGTGACGACTACAGCAGTGACGACTACAGCAGTGACGACTACAGCGCCTCCGGTGCACAGCCATCTGGGCGAGGTCACCGTGACCGCACCCGGCCTCGGACTGCGGGCCGTCGGTGCCGCGTCCCGTTTCTACGCCAAGTTGGTCACCGACTCGTCCCTCGTGACCGCCCTGTCCCCGGCCCGACCGCGGCGATGCGTCGGCTACGAATTCGAGACCACCATCGACGAGATCGTCGACGAGGCCGAGGACGTGCGCTCACTGTTGCTCCGTCGCAGCGACGGTGCTGCATTGCCGACCTGGTTGCCCGGTGCACACATCGACGTCACCACCCCGTCCGGTTCGGTGCGGCAGTACTCGCTCGCCGGACATCCCAGCGCAGGTGATCGCTACCGCATCAGCGTCCGCAAGATACCCGGCGGCACGGCCTCCGCAGAGATCCACACCCTCTCCCGCGGCGATGTTCTGCGAGTTCGCGGACCCCGCAACGCTTTTCCTATGGCAGCCGCCGAGCACTACCTCTTCGTGGCCGCCGGCATCGGCATCACCCCCATCCGGTCCATGATCGAACGCGCAGTCGCCGAGGGCACACGGTGGACGCTCTACTACCACGGAAGATCGCGTGCGAGTCTGCCGTTCGTCGCCGAACTGCAACAGATGGCGCTCGCCTCACATGGTCACGTGATCGTCAGAACCGATGACGTCGAGGGACTTCCCATTCCTGCGGACATCGTCGATCTCGGAACGGGATCCTCGGCCCTGTACGTCTGCGGACCCGCGGCTCTCTCGCGCAGATTGCGCGCGGAGGCCGCCGGCAGCACCGCGGTTCGGGAATTCCACACCGAATTGTTCGCGCCTGCACCGGTGGTCGACGGCACCCCATTCGTACTGAAGCTCGACGGCTCCGGCGACACCATCGAGGTCGGTGCGCAGGAGACTGCTCTCGACGCGCTCCGAAAAATTCGGCCGGATCAACCGTTCTCGTGCCGCCAGGGCTTCTGCGGGGCCTGCGTCGTGGGGCTCGTCGGCGGCCGCGTCGAGCACCGCGACCGCGTGCTGAGCACCACCGAGCGCGAGAATTCACTCACCCTGTGCGTCTCACGTGGCGCGGTCGACGGCGAAGTTCTCGTCCTCGATCTGTAGAAGGAGACCCCCATGACTGCAACATATTCCACTGCCGACACGGCCGTGCCGCACATCGACATCGCTATCGTCGGCGCGGGCTTCGGAGGTCTCGGGGCCGCGATCAGGCTCGAGCAGGAAGGCCGCAGCGACTTCTTGATCTTCGAGCGTGATACCGCCGTCGGTGGAACCTGGCATGTCAACACCTATCCCGGTGCCCAATGCGACATTCCATCGGCGCTGTATTCGTTCTCGTTCGCGCCCAATCCCAACTGGACGCGCTTGTATCCGCTGCAGCCCGAGATCGAGCAGTACCTCGACGACTGCACCGACCGGTTCGGAATCCGGAATCGAATCCGCTTCGGACACGAGGTACTCGACGCGACGTGGGACGACGAGCGAGCGCAGTGGGTGGTTCGCACGAGCGGCGGGACATGGACTTCTCGGATCCTGATCGGAGCCCTCGGCCCGTTCAGTGAACCGGCCACTCCCGCTATCGCAGGGCTGGATTCGTTCTCGGGCTCGGTGTTCCACTCCGCGAACTGGGACCACGACTATTGCGTGAAGGGTCGACGCCTCGCCGTCATCGGCACCGGTGCTTCGGCGGTGCAGTTCGTCCCTCGTCTGGCCCCCGAGGCCGGGCATCTCACGTTGTTCCAGCGGACACCGACGTGGATTCTTCCGCACCCCGACCGGCCCATCTCCGACTCCGCCAAATCCGTATTCGAGAAGTTCCCACCGGCTCAGCGCGCCATGCGTCGCATGTTCGATCTGTTCCAGGAAGCGTTGGTGCCGGGATTGATTCGGCACCGTTCTCTGCTGGCCCCACTGACCGCACTCGGGCGCGCGCACCTGCGGCGTCAGGTGAAGGATCCGATTCTTCGCGAGAAGCTCACGCCCTCCTATGCATTCGGTTGCAAACGGCCGACCTTCTCCAACAAGTTCTACCCGGCTCTGTGCCGGAAGAACGTCACCGTCGAGACCACAGGCATCGACGCAATCGTGCCCGAGGGAATCGTCACGACCGACGGAACGGTGCACGAGGTGGATGCGATCGTTCTCGGAACCGGCTTCACCGTCGCCGGCCACTCGGGCTTTCGACGCATCGTCGGGCGAGGCGGAACGTCGCTGGCGGACACGTGGCCGGGCGGCGAGATGTCGTCGTATCGAGGGACCACGGTGCACGGTTTTCCGAACTTCTTCATGCTGCTCGGCCCCAATTCGGTGGTGTACACCTCGCAGGTCGTCACCATCGAAGCACAGGTGAACTACATCCTGGCGGCCCTGCGCGCCATGGACTCCCACGCGATCTCGGCGCTCGAAGTGAGCAGGCGCGCGCAGACCGAGTTCGCCGATCACACCGATGAACTACTGGCAGGGTCGGTGTGGAACTCGGGCGGATGCAGCAGCTACTACCTGAGCCCCTCGGGCCGAAACGTCACCTATTGGCCGGGTTCGGTCCGCAACTTCACTCGACGCATGTCCACCATCGAGCTCGACCATTATCACTGTCGGAGTGCGGCGGCCGGTGTGGATCCGACGCTCGTGACGACGAAGGACCTCGTATGAACAAGTCCATGAACCTCACCGGCAAGGTCGCGTTGGTGACGGGTGGGGCACGCGGCATCGGAGCTGCGACCGTGGCGTCACTACTGTCCGCGGGAGTCCGAGTGGCGGTGGTGGATCGAGACTTTCCACCCGGGACGACCGGTTCCGGCAGGACACTTCACCTCGTCGGTGACGTCACCGATCCGGCAGCGATGGTGGACTGCGTCGCGGCAACGATCGACACGTTCGGCCGCCTCGACATCGTGATCGCCAATGCCGGAATCACGCCGCCGCCCGCCACGATTCGGTCGATCGACCGCGCCGTCTTCGACTCGGTGATGGCAGTGAACTTCGGCGGCGTCCTCAACATCGTGCGCGCCGCTGCCGACGAGATCGTGGCGAGCGGCGGCCACATACTGCTCGTATCGTCCTGTGCTGCATTCACTCCCGGCATGGGCGGGTCTGCGTACATGGTGAGCAAGGCTGCCGTGGAACAGTTGGGACGCGCTCTGCGTATCGAATTCGCTGCCGTCGGCGCATCGGCCGGTCTTGCGTACTTCGGAGTGGTGGACACCGACCTGGCGCGTCACACCCTCGACGACGACCCGATCGGTCAGCGAATCGGTGGATTTCTCCCATGGCCGCTCAGCCGACGTCTGCCGTCTCGGCGGGCCGCAGAGTTGCTCGTCCGCGCGGTCCGCACCCGTCGGGCACGACTGATAGCCCCTGCTGTGTGGACGCCGTACTTCTGGTTCCGCGGAATACTCAACCCGATTCTGGAACGTCGACTCGTCCACGACCGCGCGATCGCGCAGATCATTCGCGATCTGGAAGATGTTCAGGCACTCTGAAGTTGACGGAGTTGGGCGTCGACGATCTTGCTGGCGCGGGGCACGGCAAGCAGGCGTACTGCGGCGAAGTAGGCGACGAAGAGGATGACCGCCGGGATCTGCGATGTGAGCGAAGTTTCGGCGATAGCGTCGGCGGGGGCACGGTAGACGAGGACGATGCGCAGAATGGCCTCGGCCAGGAGCACGGCACCGAACCCGGCCGTCATCACCCGCTGAATCGAGCGGAACTGTGCCGACGCGTGCCAGGAGAGGTCGAATGCTCGCGCGCGGTCGGGATCACCAGCAACGGCCATGGGCCTGCTGGCCTCCATCATGAACGGACGGCTGGTCGGTACGCTGGTCAACGCGACTACTGCAGCCACTAGTGCGTAGAACGCCGGGCGGACGAGGATGAATCGTGGATCGTCGCTGATTGCTACCAGAGCAACGCTGGCAGCAATCTCGGCGAGGACGAGAATCGATATCCCATCCATACCCGTTCTGCTACGTCGACGTGTGACGAGATCGCCGACGAACAGCACGGCGAGCGTCACTGCGCCGACAACCGCTGCGATGACGTCCGACGCACCCAGCGCGACTGCCGCGAGTATCGCGACGCTCGGCAATGTCGCCCCGAATAGCGCTTGAGACCAAAGGAATTCGCCACTGTCGATGCGTCCACCCAGCGCCTTGCCGCCGGCGACTGCACCGCCGATGGACAGCGCCACCGTCGCCGACATTCCGACGTGCGACAGCAACAGGAAGGCGACCGTCGGGAGCAACAGATCGATGGCAATGTTGGCAATGGACGATGCCAGAATCCGAGTCTTGATGCTGTTCGACATGATGTCAGGCTCCAGTTCGCGAGTAGTTCTTGGACCGCGTAAGCGTTTGCTTCGCACGGTTTCTCATCGATTCGCCATAGGCGGCGAGAGCGGACTGCACGTCGCCGGCGGCGGCAATACGGTTCCGAAGATCGTGTGCATCGATGAACGCGGTGTTGGCTCCCTCGCCACCGGCGGGGGACATCGCATGGATGGCGTCGCCGAGAAAAGCGACGGGCGCAACAGAGTCGAACGTCAGCTCCGGCACCCTCTCCATCGCGCGCAGGTCGATGCGGATGGTGTCGTCGACAATGGCGTCGTGCAGAACCGTCGTTGCCCGGGGGTCCCAGGTGGACAATCGTTCTCGGGCGAAGTCCACCAACTCAGCGGGACACTGCGCGCGGGTCGGCAGTTCGTCCACCGGACCGAGAAGCACCCACATCATGTACGGCTCGCTGACCGCGCTCGGCACGTCGTAGGCCCCGAGTGCCAAGGTCGTGGCACCGTCGGTGACCCCGGTGAACCTGCTGTCGAGTACGGTCTTGCCGATCCAGGAACGGTTGCTGTCGGTAAGACGGCTACGCCCGTACAGCGCAGTGATTCCCAATGGCTGCGGATCGTGTCCGGGCAATAATTCGCGACGCAACGCCGAGCCCACACCGTCCGCGGCCACGACCAGATCGAATCCCGCGAGGTCGTCGACCGAGCCGACGGGCGAAGTCCAATGAATCGGAGCGTCCAGCGTTGTCGACAACAGCGTCAGCAACGTGCCGCGATCGATGGCACCGGGAGCTCCGGGAACTTCGCGACGCAGGATCAGTTCCAGGCTCGGTGAGTAGATGTCCACCAACGCAGTCGGCTGCCTATGCACGGTGGCTCGATACTCGGCGAAGTTCTCGGGTGAAAGGCACCCGCGGAGCGCACGGTCTCCGGCCACCGAGACATTGATTCGATAGCCCAGCCCACTCGAGTCGTACTCCTGCCTGGCCTCGAAAACCTCGACGTCCACCCCGATCGACCTCAGACCGTGCGCCGCGACCAGGCCTCCGAGTCCTGCACCCACCACCGCTGCCCTCATCGTTGACCCTTTCTCTTGGTAACTAAGATACTTAGACCGTAAGCTATGCTCGGGGCATGTCGCAACAGGAAGCGGAAACGAGGTCGACACCGGGCGAACTACTCGGCCGGGAGTTCATCACGTCGGTAGTCGTGTTTCACGAGGTCGTGGGCAGAGCAATGGGCCTGAGCCCGGTGGAGCGAAAGTGCATGGACGTGCTCAAGAGGCTCGGACCGGTAACGGCCGGGGAGATTGCCGACCACACCGGGCTGACGAGCGGTGCCGTCACAGGTTTGATCGATCGCCTCGTCAAAGCCGGCTTCGCAGAGCGCACGCGGGACGAGCACGATCGCCGAAGGGTCGTTGTACAGCTCACCACGAACGACGAGATGGACCGCCGCACAGCGTCGATATTCGGTCCACTCGGAGCCGACATGCACGAGCTGATGTCGGCCTATTCGGCCGAGGAGTTGGCGGTGATAGCAGACTTCCAGCGCCGCACAACCGACGTTCTCGTAGCCAACACCCGTCGGCTACAGGAACACCCCACCGACCACGAGGCCTAGTCCAGTTCGTCCCCCACGCTGGGAACGTCACTCATCGGCGGCAGCGGCCGCGAGCACAGGTCCTGGGCATCGCCGTCGGACACTCCCAGCGCGAGCAACACGGTGTACGCCATCCGGTCCACGGCCTCGGCGTCGTCACGATCGGGTTGCTCGAGCAATAACTGGCCCAGACCGAGTAGAGCGCCTGCCACCAGTGCCAGCGCCAGCTGCATGTCTTCTATCCGAAAATATCCCGCACCGATTCCGGCCACGATGTCTCTCGCTGCGCGTGGACCCAAACCGTGCTGCGAGGTGATCAACTCCGGACCGGAGTGGATGAGCACCCGGCTCAGTTCCGGTTGCAGCCGAAAGAGTCGGCCGGCAATACGGAACGATCGAGTGAATGCTTCGGAGGGATCTGCGTCGGCGTCGGTCAGCGAGTCCAGGTAGCGGCCCAGCTGTTCCAATGCACCGTCGACCGCCGACTGGAACAGCTGCTCGCGGCTGACGAAGTGGTTGTAGAAGGAACCCATCCCCACGTCGGCTGCCTGGGTGATTTCCGCAATCGGAGCATTCAGCTCGCCCCGAGCGATGAAGCCTTGCGCCGCCGCAATCAGCGCGCCACGGGTGCGCGCCTTCCGCCGCTCGAGGCGATTCTGGGTCTCCACCATGTTCCCTACCTCTGTCTGCGCTGGCCTACCCCCTGACCCTTCCTCACCGCTGACGAATTTGTCAATTCTCTTGACTGACTCAGTAGTCATAGGTGACGATAGTGTCAACAACGAGGGAGGGCTGATGGGACACGACGTCGACGGCCACAAGAACATGCATGTGGATCAGGGCGCGCTATCAGGCGAACACCCAGGGAAAGCCACCGACCCGATCATCAAGGTGCGCGATATCGCCTGGCTCGAGTTCCGCAAACCAGATCTGGCCAAGGCCGAGGCGTTCGCCGTGGCGTTCGGATTCTCCGTCTCACTGCGGACGTCCGAGGAGATTCACCTTCGTGGCACCCACATCGGCTCACCGTGCGTGATCATCCGACGCGGTAAGCGAACGCGATTCGTCGGTGCAGCGTTCGCCGCCGCCGAGGATGCCGACGTCGTCCGACTCGCCGAGGCCACCGGGCAGCGCGTACACCGACTGCCCGACACCCTCGGCGGTATCGCCGTCACTCTGACCGATCCGGGCGGTCAGCCCGTTCAGGTGGTCTCGGGATACACCGAACACCCGGAGCTTCCGGGCCAGGACACACACACCTACAACTTCGGCGATCCCCGCAACCGGGTGAACGCCACTCAGCGCCCACCGCATCAGCCCGCACGAGTACAACGACTCGGGCATGTGGTGCTGCAGCGAGTGGACTACCTGGAGAACCTGAACTGGTACCTGCATCACCTGGGACTGATCGTCAGCGATTTCCTCTACTACGACGGCCAACGCGATCGAGGCCCGGTGATGAGCTTCATCCGCTGCGATCGCGGCAGCATCCCGTCCGATCATCACACGCTCGCCATGACTCTCGGTCCGTCGAATCGGTACGTGCACTCGGCGTATCAGGTGACCGACATCGATGCCATCGCCGCCGGTGGCGAATTCCTCACCGAGCGTGGGTACAAGCATTCCTGGGGTATCGGCAGACACATCCAGGGCAGCCAGATCTTCGACTACTGGCGTGATCCCGACGGTTTCCTGGTGGAGCATTTCAGCGACGGCGACATGTTCGACAGTTCGCTCGAACCCGGCTGGGCACCGATGACGGCGTCGGGCCTCGCACAGTGGGGCCCACCGGCATCCAAGGACTTTCTCGGAATCGCGCCGAGCAAAGCGTCTCTGCACGAACTGAAATCGATCCTCTCCTCGCTACGCAACAACAACGAATTCGACACCGAACGCCTTCGCGGCCTGATGAAAGTGGCTTCCTCATGAGCATCGCTGTACTACGCACCGCCGACGCCTGGTGGGTCGAGACCCCGAACGGAGCGTCGCGCATCGACACTTCGGCAACCACCACTGCCGAGCTTCTCGCCGATCGCGCGGCCGTGGACGCAGCGCGTGCCGGCACCGATGTTGTTGCGGTGGAGACACTGTCGCTGCTCTCGCCGGTCACCGCACCGTGCCGCGTGATGGCGAACATGACCAATTTCGTCTCGCACGTCAAGGATTCGGGCATGAACCCCGAGACGGTGCCGCTGACGTTCTTCCGGAAGACCTCGGGTTCGATCAGCGGCCCCACCGACGACGTCGTCAAGCCGCCGCACGTGAAACTTCTCGACTACGAGATCGAGATCGGTCTGGTGTTCGGCAAGACTCTGACCGTCGGCACCAAGATCGATGCCACCAATGTGGCCGAGTACGTGGCGGGACTCGTACTCACCAACGACGTCTCGGCGCGTGACGTGCAGCTGCCGAAAACGCAGTTCTACGAGGGCAAGTCGTACCCCACCTTCACTCCTGTAGGCCCACGATTGGTACTGCTGGAGCAGGGCGAGTTCGATCGATTCGGCGAGCTGGCCATGACGCTCCGAGTGAACGGCACTGTCCGACAGGACAGTACGGTCGCAGACATGATCTTCCGGCCGGTCGAATCACTGAAGGCGCTGAGCAAGTTCCAGCGCATCGATCCCGGCGACCTTCTGCTCACCGGCACACCCGGCGGTACCGCCCTCAAGGCTCCCGCCAAGCCGATCGAGATGATCGGTGCTCTGATTCCGCCGTCGGTCAAGTGGAAGGTCTTCTTCAAGAAGCAGGCCAAGAATCCCGACTTCCTGCAGGACGGCGACGTGCTCGAACTGACGAGCTCGACTCCCGACGGAGCCCTGGATCTGGGGGTTCAGCGCACCCGGGTCTCCTACCGATGAGCGAACACGAGCCCGACGGCGCGCACCACCGGGTGGTGATCGTCGGCGCTGGGCCGACGGGGATGACCGCCGCGCTCCAGCTGGCCCGGTACGGCGTACCCACTCTCGTCCTCGACCGCTGGGCAGATGTCTATCCCCAGCCGCGCGCGGTCCACCTCGACGACGAGGTGTACCGAATTCTCCACGACATCGGTGTGGCACAGGATTTCGCCGCCATCTCACGTCCGGCGCGCGGGCTACGACTGTGCACCAAGGACCTGCGGACCCTGGCCGAGTTCGAGCGCGATCCCGACGACAGACCGCACGGCTATCCGCAGGCCAACATGTTCGATCAACCCGAACTCGAGCGTCTGATGCGTTCTCACATTGCTCGCTACGACGGCATTGCGATGCGCGGAGGATGCGAGATCACCGATGTACAGAATCTGAAAGACAGTGTCCGGGTCTCGTACACGTCCACCGAGGACGGAACGCCGCACTGGGTGACCGCCGACTACGTTCTCGGGTGCGACGGTGCCAACAGTGTGGTGCGCAGGTCCATCGGCTCGAAAATGGAGGATCTCGGTTTCGAGCAGCGCTGGCTGGTCGTCGATATCGAGACCGATGTCGACCTCGACCAGTGGGACGGTGTGCATCAGGTGTGCGATTCCGAGAGATCGGCGACGTACATGCGTATCGGAACCACGCGCTACCGCTGGGAGTTCCAGATGCTCGAGGGCGAAACCCTCGACGAGTTCACCGATCTCTCGGCAGTACACCCACTGATCGCACCGTGGTTCGTTGCGGCGGAGATCCCTGAGATGAAGCTGATTCGCAGTGCCGAGTACACCTTCAAGGCACAGATTGCCGATCGGTGGCGTGATCGCCGGGTCTTCGTCCTGGGCGACGCCGCGCATCTGACGCCGCCGTTCATCGGTCAGGGAATGGGAGCAGGATTGCGCGACGCCCGCAACCTGGTGTGGAAGTTGGTCGGCGCACTCGACGGACACGTGCCCCAGTCCGCGTTGGACAGCTACGAGACCGAACGAAAGACGCACGCCAAGGCCATGATCAGGCTGGCCGTGATGATAGGGCGGGCCATGACCGGCGGGAGCAAGCTCACCGGCATCATGCGAACCAACATCGCGCCCGTCCTCGGACATCTTCCGGTCATCGGCGACAAGGTCACCGCGAGCACTACGCCCTCCCTCGTCGGGTCGCAGTACGTTCTGCGATCGCCGATGCAGCCTCGCTCACTCGCCGGACAACTCTGCCCGAACAGCCTGTTGGACAATGGGATGCGACTCGATGATCGCGCACCTGGGCAGTTCCTGTTTCTCGCGTCGACACCCCTGACCGTGGAGCAGCGACGCGAGGTCCAGCGGCGCGGTGCCGCAGTGGTGGAAGTAGCGGCCTCGTCCGATCTCGGCTTGTGGCTGCGGCGCGGTCGCGCTGTTGCAGCGATCGTTCGTCCGGACCGGACGGTGATGTCGGCCGGCAAGTCGGTGCCGTCCCTGCACACAGTGGTGCCGAGCACCACACTGTGCACCGAAGATCGCCCCTCGCCCAACGCGGCGAAACCTGTTCACACAATTAGTTCCACGCGCACAGCAACCAAGAGGCGTAGATGAATACTGCAATTGTCACCGGAGCGACCTCCGGAATCGGCGAGGCGATCGCCGAACTTCTCATCGCTCGCGGCTTTCGCGTCATCGGGACGAGCCGCAACAGCTCGAAGGTGTCCGACCCGATCCCAGGCGTCGACTACCGCGATCTCGATCTGACGGATCCGGCATCGATTCGCGCGTTCGTGGACGGAATCGGCGACACCCCGATCGATGTGCTGATCAACAATGCCGGTGAAAGTCAGTGCGGACCGATCGAAGAACTCCCCATCGAGGCGATCACCCGGCTGTTCCAGCTCAACGTCTTCGGCGCGATCGAGCTGACCCAGGCTGTATTGCCGGCGATGCGCGAGCGTGGACGCGGACGAATCATCAACGTCGGGTCGATGCTGGCGAGTTTCCCCCTGGCCTACCGTTCCTCGTACGCCGCGACGAAGGCTGCAATCAAGGGGTTCGCCACCGCGGCGCGGTTCGAGCTCGAGCCGTTCGGAGTCGACATCACCACAGTCGAACCCGGCTCGATTGCCACCGGGCTCTCGGCGCGTCGCACCAAGTACTGCGGACCGCATTCGCCGTATCTACGCGATTTCACCACCGTGATCGCAAAGCTCGACGCCAAAGAGGCACAGGGCATCTCGGCCGAGACCGTCGCCAAGACGGTGTTGCGAGCCGTCGAGGACAAGAAGACTCTGCCGATCTACGCCGTCGGTAGCAATGCTCCTGCAGTGTTTCTCGCCCAACGATTGCTGCCGCGCACCGTGCTCGAAAAGTTCACGGCTCGGGCGTACGGTCTGCCCAGCAAGCGCCCGGTCACCTAGCGGAACAGTCCTGCGACGAACGGGATGGTGTCGGCCTGGGACTGAACGAGGGCTCCACTGTGGTCGGTGTTGTAGGCCCGGAACGTCACAGGCTGACCGGCGGCCGTGAGACGGGCGACGTAGGCGGCAGTGGTCGGGAACGGAACGTCGATGTCCTGCAGCCCGTTTCCCATGAAGAAGGGCTTGTCGAACCCGGCTTCGGGCATCGCCATGTAGTCGTCGAGCACGGCCGTGAAATTGGGCAGGCTGGTCAGCGGCGCGGTGAAGAAATCGCCGATCTTCACGCCGTCGAGTTGCTCCTCGAGGTCCGACACACACGCCGTCTCGGCCAGGTCTGCGTACTTCTTTCCGAGGGGGGTCAAGATGTTGTCCAGCCCGAGCTCGGGGTGCGCGTAGCGCAACGAAGCGCCGATGTAGGCGACGTACGCAGTCAGGCCGGCCGGTAGCTCCACGGGCGGAACGCCCGGTCCACCGATCGAGACCAACTTCTCGATGTACGCGGGGGTTCCGGTGCCGACTGCCCCGCGATAGTCCAGATCCGGTCCACCGAATTCGGTTGCGTACCGCGCGGTGTAGATGGCGGCTCCACCGCCCTGCGATTGGCCGACGGCCACCCAGGATCGCGAGAGGTCTTCGCTGTAATTGCGGCCGGCCTTGACCATGTCCACGACGTTGTGTGCCGTGGTCCTACCGTCGAGATACGTGGGCAAACCGGGTGTTCCGAGTCCGGCGTAGTCACTGGCGACGATGGCGTAGCCCTGCGCGAGCCAGTTCCCCAGATACGGCAGATCACGTTCGACCAGAGCCGGTCCCGCGACGGACGGTGCGCACGAGTCACCGAGTCCGGACGTGCCGTGGGCCCACGAGATCACCGGCCAACCGCCGTCCGGGGCAGTGCCCTGCGGCAGGAAGACGGTGCCGGTGCTGAGCGCCTTCTCGCCGAACGTGTCGGTGGTGACGTAGGTGAGCACTTCGGCCGAGGACGAACCGGGAATCCAGAAGTCCTGTGGCAGCTCACGACTGGAGACGACGTCGCCGATGTCCTGCGTGATCGCCGGTGCTGCGGAGGCCGGGGCCGCGAGCAGTGTCGAACTCGCCATGCTGGCGGCGAGCGCTGCGACGACTGCGAGGACACCGATCCGACGACGAGCAATCACTGATTCTCCATTGCATTCGAGTGTGCGAGAACGCCACCGCGTTCGTCGATGCGCGCCACCTTGTAATACACGACCGCGCCGATCCAGACAACGAAGAACGTGCCGACGACGAGTTGGCCGGCCAGATTCAGATCGATGACGGCCAGTGCGTCCCACAGGCCACCGGTCAGCTCGAACTGCTCGGCAAGCAGGGTCAGCAGCTGCACCGTCCCGATCACCAGGGCTACGAAGACCGAGAGGCCCGTCATCGTCATGTTGTAGTAGATCTTGCGTACCGGGGTGACGAACGCCCAGCCGTATGCCTTGGACATGAAAATGCCGTCGATCGTGTCCATCGTGGTCATGCCCGCGGCGAACAGGACCGGCAGCGCGATGATCGCCATCGGTGGGAGTCCGCCTGCGATAGCGGTCGTGCCGGCGATGGCGAGCAGACCGACCTGAGTGGCGGTATCGAAACCGAGCCCGAACAACAGGCCGAGCGGGTACATCTGCCACGAGTGGTTGATCATCTTGTCGTAGCGGCCCCGGAACAGTCGATTCATCAAGCCGCGCTTGGCCAGCAGCTCGTCGAGCCCGGCCTCGGTGAACTCACCGCGTTTCGCGCGCCGCCACACCCCGACGATGCCGGCGAGGACCGCGATGTTCAGCGCGGCGATGAGATAGAGGAACGTTCCGGACACCAACGTGCCGATGATGCCGCCGACCCCGGCGAAGGCATCCTGGAATGCCGTCGCCTGCGCGGCGACGAAGGCAATAGCGGCGACGAACACGAACACGACGGTCGAGTGACCGAGCGAGAAGAACAGCCCGACGGCCAACGGCCGCTTGCCCTTCTGCAAGAGAAAGCGGGTGGTGTCGTCGATGGCGGCGATGTGATCGGCGTCGAACGCGTGCCTGAGACCGAGGGTGTACGCCAGCACGCCGGCTCCGGCGTAGACGAGGGTGCCGTCGGCTCCGGTCAGGCCGTGAATACTCGGAATGGAGTCGTAATGGGTGAACAGCCCCCACCCGATCACATGCAACGCGGCAATGAAGCCGGCCATCGCCAGCAGCCGAGGAACCTCGTCGAGAGTGAATCGACTCTGCCGTCTGCCGAGCTCGGCGCGCGATAGTTGGGTCGTCATGTCGATCATTGTCTCCGATCGACGCCGGTATGCCGACTCGACTTCATCGACGGACGCTGTACCGCATCAGAGACGCGCCGGATGCGAACGATCGGCATTCCACGAGGTTCAGAGTCTGTGGCGGAGTTCCGTCGAACAATCGTTCGCCATGACCACGCGCGTAGGGGTACTGGAACAGCCGGTACTCATCGACGAGGTCTGCCGCAATCAGGCTGCGACACAGGGTGATACTTCCGGTACACACGATATCGGAACCGTCCAGTTCCTTCAGTCGCGTGATCTCCTCAGTCAACGGCCCCGACAACACGGTCGAATTCACCCAACCAGGGTCTTTCAGTGTCGAGGACACGACGTACTTGGCAACCCTGTTCAGGTGATCGGTGACCCCCGTGGTGTCGTCGGTCTTCGGTCCCCAATAGTCACGCATACCCTCGAAGGTCACTCGACCTACCAGGAACCCGTCCGACATATCGCGCTGAGCGGCCAACGCAGCATCGATCTCCGCATCGTGACCTGCCTGGGCGAACCAGTCGTCGGTGGCTTCGATGACGCCGTCAACGGTGATGTTCTGCGTGATGACCAAGGTGCGCATCTTCGAGTTCTATCACCTCGCGAGGTAACCGGACTGCGGTATCGAGCGTCGCAGGTGACCTCAGCGCCCACTATTTCGTTCCGTAGGCGGGATCGCGATCGGTGAGGTGAATTGTTGACACTCAGGTCAGTGCCGTACCCCCAGAGCCCCCAGTGCCATTGTTTGCAACACCGGCCGAGCACTTCGTGACGGAGTACGCCCCGCGCTGTAGGGCGTCGAGTTGATCAGGCCGAAGACCGCGTGCGCTGTGGTGCGCGCATCGGCCTCGTTCAACTCCGGGTCGACGGCACACAGCACCTCGACCCACAGTTCCACGTACTCGCGCTGCATTCGGCGCACCTTGCGTCGAGCTCCCTCGGGGAGGCTTTGCAGGTCGCGATCCTGGATGCGAATGAATGCCGGTGTCTCGAAAGCGAAATCGAGGTGAAACTCCACCAAGGCCGACACTGTCCCCGAGTCGACGACCTCTCGGCCGACCACCTCGCGGCCGCCGTCGAGCAGATACTCCGAGATTCCGACCATCAATTCGACGAGCACCGCCTCCTTGTTCGGAAAGTGGCGATAAACGGCGGGACCGCTTATTCCGACTGCCGCACCCAGATCCTCTAGCCGCACGGAGGTGAACCCGCGATCGGCGAACAGCGATGCCGCGGCGTCGAGCAATTGCTGCCGGCGCTCGGCCTTGCGTTGCTCGCGCACGGTAGTCGGCTTTTCCAACTCCTGCACCCCCTCGACCCTGGACACTCAGTTAATCGTAGTTTACTATCATGTCAGTTATCAACCATTAACTGAACTCCTGCGACACCGACGTCCGACCCCTAAGGCGTGCACCTCATGGCGATCGATACCGCTGCCAACCGCGCAGATCACGAGCTTCTCACCAGCGAACTCGCCGACCGGCTCGCCGCCGCGGCCCTGGGCGGCAACGAGAAGTCCCGGCAGCGACACATCGCCCGCGGCAAGCTGCTCCCCCGCGACCGCGTCGACGAGCTGCTGGATCCGGGTAGCCCGTTCCTGGAAATCGCCCCACTGGCCGCCAACGGTTTGTACGACGACGAATGCCCCGGTGCCGGTGTGATCGCCGGCATCGGCCGCGTCTCCGGACGCGAGTGCGTGATCATCGCCAACGACGCGACGGTCAAGGGCGGCACCTACTACCCGATGACGGTCAAGAAGCATCTGCGCGCTCAGGAAATCGCGTTGCAGAACACCCTCCCGTGCATCTACCTCGTCGACTCGGGCGGCGCATTCCTGCCGCGTCAGGACGAGGTGTTTCCCGACCGCGACCACTTCGGCCGCATCTTCTTCAACCAAGCGACCATGAGCGCCAAAGGAATTGCGCAGATCGCTGCCGTCATGGGCTCCTGCACCGCGGGCGGTGCCTACGTGCCTGCGATGAGCGACGAAGCGATCATCGTCAGGAACCAGGGCACGATCTTCCTCGGCGGCCCGCCATTGGTGAAGGCCGCGACCGGCGAGGTCGTCACGGCCGAAGAACTCGGCGGTGGTGATCTGCACTCGAAGGTCTCCGGCGTCACCGACCATCTGGCCGACGACGATCGAGACGCACTGCGACGAGTGCGCCGCATCGTCTCCACTCTCGGACCGCGCACCACGCGGCCATGGGACGTCGTCACCACCCGCGAGCCCGTTGCCGATCAGAGCGAGATCTACGACGTCGTGCCCACCGATCCTCGCACCCCGTACGACGTGCGCGAGGTGATCACCCGAGTGGTCGACGCAGGCGAATTCGACGAGTTCAAGGCCGAATACGGCAAGACACTCGTCACCGGATTCGCCCACCTCCACGGCCATCCCGTCGGAATCATCGCCAACAACGGTGTCCTGTTCGCCGAATCTGCCATGAAGGGCGCACATTTCATCGAACTGTGCGACAAGCGCAGCATCCCGCTCGTCTTCCTGCAGAACATCACCGGCTTCATGGTCGGCCGCGACTACGAGGCAGGCGGCATCGCAAAACACGGCGCGAAGATGGTGACGGCCGTGGCCTGCGCCCGCGTCCCGAAGATCACCGTCGTCATCGGCGGCTCGTACGGTGCGGGCAACTACTCCATGTGCGGCAGAGCATATTCGCCCCGCTTCCTGTTCATGTGGCCCAACGCCCGCATCTCGGTAATGGGCGGTGAACAGGCCGCATCGGTGCTCGCCACCGTGCGCAGCGACCAGCTCGATGCAGCGGGCAAGCCGTGGGGCGACGAAGACCAGGAAGCGTTCAAAGCTCCGATCCGGGATCAGTACGAAAGTCAGGGCAACCCCTACTACTCGACGGCCCGGCTCTGGGACGACGGCATCATCGACCCCGCCGATACCAGGCAGGTTCTCGGACTGGCTCTCTCGGCGTGCGCGAATGCGCCGCTCGAGCCGGTCTCCTACGGCGTTTTCAGGATGTGAGAGACATGACCACGATAGACACCATTCTGATCGCCAACCGAGGCGAGATCGCCGTCCGAGTGGCACGCACGTTGCGTCGCATGGGTATTCGCACCGTCGCCGTCTACAGCGACGCGGACGCCGACGCCCGGCACGTCCGCGAAGCCGATACCGCAGTACGACTCGGCCCCGCCAGCGCTCGCGAGAGCTACCTCGACATCGCCAAGGTGATCGCCGCCGCGAAAGCCACCGGCGCACAGGGAATTCATCCCGGATACGGCTTCCTGTCCGAGAACTCGGAGTTCGCAACCGCTTGTGCCGCAGCGGGAATCGCCTTCCTCGGACCTCCGGCCAAGGCCATCGAAGTGATGGGCGACAAGATCGCCGCCAAGGCCGCCGTCAGCGCCTTCGGCGTCCCGGTCGTACCCGGAATTTCCCGACCGGGCCTGTCCGACGACGACCTCATCGCCGGCGCACCCGACGTCGGCTTCCCCGTACTGGTCAAACCGTCCGCAGGCGGCGGCGGCAAGGGCATGCGTCTGGTCGAGCGCGCCGAGGACCTCCCCGCGGCATTGACCAGCGCTCGCCGGGAAGCGGCCTCGTCCTTCGGTGACGACACTCTGTTCCTCGAACGATTCGTGTTGCGGCCCCGGCATATCGAGGTGCAGATCCTCGCCGACGGACACGGCAACGTCATCCATCTCGGCGAGCGCGAATGCAGTCTGCAGCGGCGGCATCAGAAGGTCATCGAGGAAGCACCGTCACCGCTGCTCGACGAACAGACCCGGGCGCGCATCGGCGAGGCCGCGTGCAACACTGCCCGAAGCGTCGACTATTCGGGCGCCGGCACGGTCGAATTCATCGTCTCGGCGGACAGCCCGGACGAGTTCTTCTTCATGGAGATGAACACCCGCCTGCAGGTCGAGCACCCGGTCACCGAGATGGTCACCGGACTCGACCTCGTCGAATGGCAGGTCCGGGTAGCCGCCGGTGAAGCGCTCACTCTGAGCCAGAACGACATTCAGCTGACCGGCCACGCCATCGAGGCCCGCGTCTACGCGGAGGATCCCGGCCGCGGATTCCTCCCCACCGGCGGCACCGTCGTCGGATTGCGTGAACCCACCGGTCCCGGCATTCGCGTCGACTCCGGCCTCGCCGTCGGAACCGAGGTGGGTAGCAATTACGACCCGATGCTCTCGAAGATCATTGCCTACGGCCCAGACCGCAGCACGGCGCTGCGTACCTTGGATCGGGCGCTCGCCGACACTGCCGTGCTCGGAGTTGTCACCAACATCGAGTTCGCGCGATTCCTGCTCGCCGACAACGACGTCCGAACCGGCAACCTCGACACCGGACTGCTCGACCGCCGGGTCGAGGATTTCGTCGCCGCCGAGGCAACCGACGAGGCACTGATCGCCGCGGCAGCCATTGCCTGGCTCGATGTGTGGCAGGCGGCAGGCCACGACATCTGGGGTACGCCGTCGGGATGGCGTGTGGGAGCGCACGCGCCGTTCCACTGCCGTCTGGCATCGGGAGGGCGCACTGCCCACGTGTCCATCACCGGGACCCTCGATGCGGCGACGGTCGTCGTCGACGACGGAATGCCTCGCACCCTGCGAGCCGAAATCACCAACGATTCCGTGGATGTAGTGCGAGGCGATCGACGCGAGACGATGACGTTCGCCCGAAGCGGCTCGGCCACCTGGGTTTCCAACTCTCGGGGTACCTGGCGTGTCGATCGGATCGCCGAGCCCAGTGTGCGCGAGAACGAAGCGCACTCCGGGGACGCCGAGATCCTCTCACCGATGCCGGGTTCGATCATCGCGATCGGAACCACCACCGGCAGCGCCGTCACCGCAGGCTCGGCCATCGCCGTCGTCGAGGCGATGAAGATGGAACACACCTTGACCACACCGATCGACGGCACCGTCGAACTCACCGTTGCAGTGGGGGATCAGGTCCGCGTAGACCAAATCCTCGCCCGAATCGTTCCCACCGACACCGAACAGGACCAGCCATGACCAACCATCTGTCTTCGTCGAATCTGCCCGACGAGTACCAGCAACTGGTGAAGTCCGTTGCCGACTTCACCCGGACGGTCGTCGCGCCGGTCTCGGCGAAACACGATGCCGAGCACTCGTTTCCGTACGAGGTCGTCGCCGGGATGGCCGAGATGGGCCTGTTCGGTCTGCCGTTCCCCGAGGAATACGGCGGCATGGGCGGCGACTACTTCGCCCTGTGCCTGGCGCTCGAGGAGCTCGGCAAGGTAGATCAGAGCGTCGCGATGACGCTCGAAGCCGGCGTCTCGCTCGGTGCCATGCCCGTCTACCGCTTCGGCAACGATGCACAGAAGGAGCAGTGGCTGCCCAAGCTCACAGCGGGTAAAGCCCTGGCCGCGTTCGGTCTGACCGAGCCCGGTGCGGGTAGTGACGCGGGCGGCACCAAGACCACCGCCAAGCGTGACGGCGGTGACTGGATCATCAACGGCAGCAAGCAATTCATCACCAACTCCGGTACCGACATCACCGAGCTCGTCACCGTCACCGCGGTGACCGGCGTCGACGAGGCAACCGGACGCAAGCAGATCTCCTCGATCCTCGTTCCCACCGACACCCCCGGCTTCGTCGCCGAACCGGCCTACAACAAGGTCGGCTGGAACGCCTCCGACACACACCCACTCAGTTTCACCGATGTCCGCGTACCCCAGGAGAACCTGCTGGGCCAGGAGGGCCGCGGGTACGCGAACTTCCTGCACATCCTCGACGAGGGCCGGATCGCGATCGCTGCGGTATCGGTCGGAGCCGCGCAAGGCTGCGTCGACGAGAGCGTCAAGTACGCCAAGGAGCGTGAGGCCTTCGGTGCTCCGATCGCCCGCAATCAGGCGATCTCGTTCAAGATCGCCCGCATGGAGGCCCGTGCACACACTGCTCGCACTGCCTACTACGACGCAGCGGCATTGATGTTGGCGGGCAAGCCGTTCAAGAAGGCAGCGTCCATCGCCAAGCTCGTCGCCTCCGAGGCCGCAATGGACAACGCGCGCGATGCCACGCAGATCCACGGCGGCTACGGTTTCATGAACGAGTACGTCGTCGCCCGTCATTACCGCGACAGCAAGATCCTCGAAATCGGCGAGGGTACAACCGAGGTCCAACTGATGCTGATCGCCCGGAGCCTGGGACTGTGAGCGACAAGCGCATTCGGCAACGCGGCCTGTGGTTCGAGGAGATGGAACTGGGCACCGTCTACGAACACCGCCCGGGACGGACCATCACCGAGGCCGACAACACGCTGTTCACCACGCAGACGATGAACACTCAGGCCCTGCACCTCGACGCCGCCTACAGCGAGACAACACCTTTCGGCCAGCGCCTGGTGAACTCGATGTTCACGGTCTCGACGCTCGTCGGGTTGTCGGTGACGCAGTTGACTCAAGGCACCATCGTCGCGAACCTGGGTTTCTCTGAAGTGTCCTTTCCCAAGCCGCTGTTCCACGGCGACACGCTGTACGCGGAGACGGTGATCTCGGACAAGCGCGAGTCGAAGTCTCGCCCCGGCGAAGGCATCGTGACGTTCACCCACACCGGTAGAAATCAGCACGGGGACGTCGTCGCCATCGCGGTTCGAAAGACGCTTGTTCGGATGCGCCCCGAGGATGCCGTATGAGTTGGTTACCGCCCGGTCCGGCGTGGCTGTTCTGCCCGGCAGACCGACCCGAGCGATACGAAAAAGCCGCAGCCCGAGCAGATGTGGTGATCCTCGATCTCGAAGATGCTGTCGGTGCCGCGGACAAGGCCGGGGCTCGCGAGTCCGTGGTGTCGACCGCTCTGGACCCGTCGCGCACCATCGTCCGCATCAATGCGCACGGCACCGACGATCAGGCCGCAGATCTTCAGGCGTTGAAGCACGCCGATTACACAACCGTCATGCTGCCCAAATGCGAATCTGCCGAACAGATTGTCGCTCTGGCTCCGTTGAACGTCGTCGCGTTGATCGAGTCTCCGCTCGGCGCGATGACGGTGTTCGACGCACTCGCGGCCGACAACGCCATCGGTGCCATGTGGGGTGCCGAGGATCTGGTGGCCGCCATGGGCGGCAATTCGAGTAGGCACGGCGACGGCTCGTACCGCGATGTGGCACAGCATGTTCGGTCGCAGACGCTACTGGCCGCGAAGGCACGCGGGGTGTTCGCGCTCGATTCGGTGTTCCTCGACATCCCCGATCTCGACGGGGTGCGTGTGGAGGCCGACGACGCCGTGGCCGTCGGCTTCGACGGCAAGGTGGCCATTCATCCGAGCCACATCCCGGTCATTCGCGACGCCTACGCGCCGACCCCCGAGGCGATCGAGTGGGCCACCGCCGTGCTCGACGCTGTGGCACACAACCGCGGCGTCTTCACCTTCCGCGGTCGGATGGTCGACGCACCCGTTCTGGCGCATGCTCGACGCATCATCGCGCGTCGAACCTCGTAGAAGGGTAATTGCAGACGCCGTTAATTGTCGGCGCGGTATGGTGGGTGGTCACGAGTACAGGTACCGAGAGGCACGACCAATGAGCGCACACGACCCCGCCCTGACTGCCCTTGCGCAGAATTGGCTTGCGCTTGCCGTCCTGCACGGACGTATCGAAAGCCGCATCGAGCGAGCGCTGCAGACCAACCACAATCTCAGCGCGCGCGAGTACTGGTTGCTCGACGTCCTGGGCAGGCAGCACGACGGGGTCGGCGGTCACCTCCAGATGAAGCAGGTGGCCGACGCCGTCGTGCTGAGCCAGAGCGCGACGACCCGCCTGGTCACTCGGCTCGAGGATCGGGGGCTGCTCACGCGGTACCTGTGCCCCACCGATCGCCGCGGTATCTACACCGACGTCAGCGAAGAAGGCCTGGCCCTGCTCGAGGCAGCGCGGCCGACCAACGATGCGGCGTTGCGTGAGGCTCTCGACGAAGCATCCGACGAGCCGGATCTCGTCCCGTTGGTCGACGCCGTTCGAGGTGCCGAGGGTTGATTCACTCCACCTGTTCCACGGCTGCTCTGGTCGCGTCGGCTACCAAGGGGTTCATCGCCGGCGAATCTTCCACCCCCGACGTCGTCGCGCTGAGCACGACCAGCAGGATCCTCTGCCCGTCCGGTCCGAAGAGCAGTCCGGCATCGTTCGATACGCCGTAGCTACCGGTGCCGGTCTTGTCGGCCGAAGTCCATTGCGGCGCAATGCCCGCCCGGAAGCGGGCGGTGGACGTCTCGGTATCGCCCATCCACTCGAGCAGCTGCTTGCGCGAGGCCTCGGTCAGAACATCGCCGTCGAGCAGGGATCGGTAGCCGGCGGCCAGCGAGTTGGGTGTCGTTGTGTCCCGTGGATCACCCGGAATTGCCGTGTTCAATTCCGGCTCGGCGCGATCGAGGCGAAATTCGGTGTCACCGAGTGCTCGTGCGAAGTCGGTGAGTGCCGCGGTGCCGCCCGCCTCGCGAATCAGTAGGTTGCCGGATGTGTTGTCGCTCTTGGTCAGTGCGGCCGCTGCCAAGTCTGCGATGGTGACTACCGAGCCTGGGGCCCAATCGACCGCCGATTCGGGCACCTTGTCCTCGGCGGTGATCGTTCTGGTGTCGGTGAGCTGTAACTTGCCTGCATCGACGGCGGCAAGTACGGCACCGACGGCATACACCTTGAAGGTGGAGCAGAACGCGAAACGTTCGTCGCCGCGGTAACTCTGAGTGGAACCGGTCGCGAGATCGAGCACATTGACGCCGAGCCGTGCAGTGTCCCTGGCCTCGAGTTCGAGATAGTTCTGTTCGGCCGAGGCTTGTTCGGTGGTGGACTGGGCGGTGCTCGCGGCCGTCTGCGGCGGTTCGGTGGTGGCCGTCGAGGAACAGGCAACTCCGGCAGTCAGCGCCGCAGCTGCGATCACGGTGATCAGTCGGGTGGATGTCGAAGTACGCATGGGCTCATGCGATCACACCCTCTCGCCTCCGAGCCAAGTCCCGAGGCATGGCTTCGTCATTCCACTTCGGTATCGCGGCAGGTAGACGTGTTTCAATAGGTCGGTGGATCTTGTTCGCCATCTCCAGTACTTTGTCGCCGTCGCCGAGGAACGCCACTTCGGCCGCGCAGCGGCGGCTCTGGGCGTGACGCAGCCACCGGTGTCTCGGGCGATCAAGACCTTGGAGAAGCACCTCGGTGTCGTGCTCGTGGAGCGGACACCCGACGGTGCCGCCATCACCGAGCACGGGGCTGCGCTGTTGCCCCGGGCTCGCTTGATCGTCGACGACGCACGCCGATTGACCACCACGGCAGAGTCACTCACCGCGTCCGAGACGGTCCGCATCGGCCTCATCCCCCAGCTGGACGATGCACTGGCCGCACGTATCGCCGCGTCCGTCGGAGTCCAAGCACGGGTGGAGACCGGCGGTGCAGTGTCTTTGCTGGACCGGGTGCGATCACACGAACTCGACGTTGCCGTGATCGATCACCCGGTGGTACTCGATCGACTGGTGGCCGGACCAGTGATTGCGTTACCCCGGCGGGTCAGCGTTCCTGTCGGTCACAGGTCGGCCCGAGCGGCGCGGCCGCGACTGACCATGTTGTCCGACCTGGCCTTCGCCACCACGCCGCGGGCTGCGAATCCACCTGCACACGACCTGCTGCTCGATGCGTTTCGGCGCCACGCACTCGATCCAGAGGTGTTTGCTGCGAACACCTTTCGCGCCGTCACGATCAGCGTTGCGTCAGGTCGATGTTTCGGGCTCGTACCTGCCGCGAGTCCCGTACTGCCCGGCACCGAACATCTCGACCTCTCGTCCGACGACGTTGCCCTGAGAGTGCGGATCGTGAGCCGCAACGACGAGGCCGAGTCTCTGGTGAATCTCATCGACCGAATCCTGTTGCAGGCCGGCAAGTGAATACGACCGACGAACAGCTGCGCGCCGTATTCGCCGACGCGGGCTGTCGTGGTTGGGTGCGCGCCGAGCGGATCGACGGCACCGGCACGACCGTCGATTACGAGGGAGACGACCCCGTCGTCGCCGCGTCGGTGTGGAAGATCGTGCTGCTCGTTGCAGCTGCGCGTGCGTTCGACGAAGGATCCTTGACTGCAACCGATTCGGTGCGACTCGTTCCGGCACAGTGCAGTCCCGGGCCGACCGGCATCTCGAGTTACGCGGATCCGGTGACCATGAGTTGGCGTGACATCGCACGCTCGATGATCACCGTCTCCGACAATGCCGCTGCCGACGCACTTCTCGGCGCAGTGGGTCTCGATGCACTTGCCCGGGTGATCGACGATCTCGGACTCGAACACACGCGCATCGTGGGTGGCACGAAACAACTGGGTGATCAGATCGTCCGGGATACCGGCCGGTTGAACGCGGACGAAGCGGTGGGCCTACTGGCCAGCAACTACACGGTGGTCGACAGCTCGGGTTTCGATCCGGCGTACACCTCGTGCACCACACCTCGTGACAGCAACACCGTTCTGCGCTCGATCTGGCTGGGCACCGCGGCATCGCCGACGCAGTGCCTCTACATGAAAGAGGTTCTGTCTCAGCAGGTATGGCCGCACAGAATTCGCAGCGGAATCCCGTACCCGGATGTGCAGGTCGCGGGCAAGACCGGAACCATCGGCCCCATTCGCAACGAGGTTGCCGTGGTGTCATTTCCAGACGAGACGCCCGTCGCGGTGTCGGTGTTCACCAGGGCAGCGCGGATGGACCTGTACCTCCCGCTGGTCGATCAGGCCATCGGCCATGCGGCCAGAATTGCAGTGACGGCAGTACGTCAGGCACCGCACTCGGGAACGCCGTGACCGGATCGGCACCACGTGTTGACGCCGGGAGCGTCGCCCAGATCGTAGGTCATCAACACGCGGGTGTCGTTGTACCCGATACTCGGCGAGGCCTCGAATCGTTTGCCCTCGTATAGGATTCCGCCCAGCCCGTCACCGGCCAGGAACGTGCGCTCCAGCAGCGTGACGACCACGCCGTCTTCCTTGTCGTCACCGATCGGTGTGTAGGTGGCCGTCCAGGTTTCGACGTCGCAGCAACTCGCTCCGGTGGTGAATGTGCTGCTCGCCGGGTCGGGATCGAGGTGAAGAATGCTTGCGTGCCGCTGCCAATCCCCCATGATCGTCGACGCCAGGTCTCCATCGGGGTTCGATACAGGAGGAATCTGCGGCTGCACCGGATCCTGAACGGGCGGCTCGACCGCCACAGGCTGAGTAGGGGGCGCAGCAGCGGTCGGTGCAGGTACCGACGCGTCGATCGGCCCTGATCCATCGCCGGTGCCCGGTTCATCGGCCGCCGGACTCTCCGATGGCGCGTTCTCGACCGGAGACCCTGGTTGGGCACCGCCCACCTGGGTGGACGTCGCCACTGCCTGCGAGGCGGGCCGAGCGTCATTGTCGCCGCAGGCCGTCAGGGCGGCCATGGCCACCACCGTCAACAGGGCGGATCCGATCGAAGAACGCACTCTCATGACGACTCCCCACTCGCGACGAACATCGTGCCCGGTCTATCGCCTCGGGCACGACTCCGTTACTTGCGCTAAGCAGGTCACGCTTGGGTAACAGTGTTCCTCAGCGCTGAGCGCTCACTGCGCGGTCCATGTCGGATCCCGTTTCTGCAGGAATGCGGTGATTCCTTCGACGACGTCCTGGGTGGTGGCCAGTCGATCCAATTCCCGACGGTTCTGCTGCCACGATTCTTCCTCGTGCGCGATGGTGCCGTCGGAGATGCGTCGAGCGAGCCGCTTGGATGCGCGCACCGCGAGCGGCGCGCCCTCTGCGCAGAGGCGAGCGAGACCGAGTGCCGTCGCGAGAACGTCGTCGGGCGCGACAACCCTGTTGACCAGACCCCATCGTGCGGCCTCCTGTGCGGAGATCGGCTGACCCGTCAAGATCGTCTCCAGCGCAACGTGTTCCGGCACCGCAGACATCAGTCGAAAGGTACCGCCCGCACCGGCGACGAGTCCGCGGCGGATCTCGGGCAGGCCGAATACGGCCGTGTCCGAGGCGACGACCATATCCGAGGCCAGAGCGATCTCGGTTCCACCTCCCATCGCGGACCCGTTCACCGCCGAGATGACGGGAACCGAAATCGGGTGTTGGACAATCCCGGCGAACCCCCAATGCTCGGTCTCGGGCGGGGTCACCGCGCCGGGGCCTCCGGTGCCGAGGGCTTTCAGATCGGCACCCCCGCAGAAGGTCGCCGATCCCGCGCCGGTCAAGACGATGGCACGGATGTCGCGGTCGGCCTCGGCCGACTCCCAGGCTCGCCCGAGCAGCGTATGCACGCGTGCGTCGATGCTGTTGGCGGCCTTCGGTCGGTTGATCGTGACGACGAGTACATGACCTTCACGCCTGGTCAGTACAACAGGTTCGATGCTATCGGCCTCGGACACGAATGTTCCCCTCGTTCGACTCGACACTGACTGTTGCTCCGATGATTTCGCGTGCAGGTTCGCCTCGATGGAGGGACAACGCATGCGCACTGGCCGTATCGCCGGGAGCCGTCTGTGCGGCAACGCGTCGTCCGCGCTCGTCCCTCCCGACGAGGAAAGCCTGGTTCGGTTCCCGCTGCCGTGAATGCTCGACGGAGACAGTCTCCACCACAAGATCCCCGTCCTCGACAGGTGCTCGAGGCGGCGGATCCGAGGCCAGCACTGCGGGTTCAGGATCTCCGATGTAGCCGAGCGGATGCTGTTCGGCACCCAACAGCACGGAGTGGTGGTAGGTCAGGTAGCCACCGTTCGCGTGCACCAGCGCACAACTCTTCCCGCCACGAATTTCCCGAACCGATGCGGTGATCGAATGCAGCGAATGACTACTGAGAGGTCCGCCGAAGGACGAATGGCCACCGGTCACTGTGGGAATCAACGACTTCGGCGTTCCGAGGTGACGTGTGGCCAGGGTCGGCACGATCGGAAAGCAGCTGTAGACGTCCAACACGTCCACTTGCTCGACCCCGATCTCCGCGCCATGCATTGCGCGATCCATCGCGCCTTCCATCGCTCGGGACCGGCCGAAACTACTGCGGTCGAGAATGTCGACCGTGTCCTCGGCACCAGCACCGCCCCAGACGTACACGATGTCGCTCTCGGGCACGCCGCATTCGCGGGCTTCGGCCAAGCTCGTCACCACGATGCACGCTGCCTGGTCGACGAACGGCATCGCGTTCATCGACAGCGGATACGGCTCGCACACGATGCGGTTCTTCGGCGACGGCGTGCCGATGTCGGCAGCCGTCCGCGCTCGCCCGTTCCACGAATACGGATTCTGCTCGGAGACAACGGAGAACGTCGCATACAGCTCGCTGCACTCGGCCTGCCGGGCCACCGGATCCAAGCCGGACTCGAAGCGAAATCGGCTCTCGAACAATGGATAGATCCGGACCGGTGAGATCAGACCGGCCTCTTGCATTGCAGCGCTGCCGAGTTGGTCGAGGTCGAAGGTGGGTGGACCGCCCGGATTTGTGCTCCACCCGCCGTCGTCGACGGGGTCTCGACCGGCCTTGACCAGCGCGCTCATCGAGGCCTGGGCTTCACCGCCCGCGATCACCGCCACCGTCGACTCTCCGGAGGCGATGCGCGCGGCTGCGCGATCGACGAGCCGCGCAGGCCATTGCCCACCGATCGGAGCGTCGAACAGATCTGCTGGTGTGGCACCGAATCCACGTGCCAGTGCCGCGGCGGGACTGGCGTATGCCCAGCTGGCGATATGACAGAACGCGATGCTGTCCGCGCGGCGAATCCACGGCTCCGACGTCGGCGAGTCCCGGAGTGCCGCAGTCGCAGCGAGCGTGATCAGTTCCATGGGTTCGACGCCCATGGGTTCGCCCCGGCCGCTTGTTTCACCGACAGCCACGATCACCGGAACACGTGTCGGATCCACCGTCGACGCCTCGTGGCGTGCAGAACTCATGACCGGAAACCTAATACAGACAGAGATTGTCTGCAATGCCGTCAGGTGCGACAATTCGGGGGTGACCGACGAAGCCACGAGCCGACGGGGACGTCCTCGCGATCCACATCTGGAAGACCGCGTCTACGACGCGGTGCTCGAGGTGTACTGGGAAAAGGGATGGTCAGGCTTCACACTCGACGCCGTTGCCCGCCGCGCTTCGGTCGGGAGAGCCGCGCTCTACCGACGCTGGGAATCGAAGGGAGCCTTGGTCGTCGACGCGCTGGAAGCCCGAAGTCCACTCGCGACGCCGATCGACCTCGGCACGCTGCGGGCAGATCTCGTCGAGCTCGCAGTGCAGCTTCTGCAGGGTTACCGAGGGACAGCCGGTCTGGTCAGCCTGAGGGTCGCTCTCGATGCGCGGGTGCACCCCGACCTACTCGGCCGAATGATGGAGACGCTCAACAAGAGCCGTCTGGTCGCGGCGCGGCTCATCGTGCATCGAGCTCAGAGTCGAGGCGAATTGCCCGAGTCCGCCGATACCACCCGAATTCTCGAACTGGTGACCGGAGCGGTGTTCAGCCACGTCATCTTCTCGCATCGCACCGATTCCGATCGCGCCGAGACCGACCGCGTCTACGCAGAGAATCTGGTCGACGCAGTCCTCGATGGTGTCGGCACGGCATGACCTGAACGGCCGCCGAGTCCCACGGACTCGGCGGCCGCGAATGAGGTGGTTCTTCTATTCGTTGTAACCGAAAATCGCGTTCCACGCCTCTTGGTCGTCGGCGGAGTTCTCTATCGATTCCGACTGTGTGATGCGGTTGACCTTGGGGTCGGTGAACTCTGGTAGCTCGATTCCGCGGATCACCGGCGGGTCGATGTCGTTGCGAACCGAGTATTCACCGAGATCGCTGAACACCTGCTGACCCCTCTTGGAGAGGTTCCAGTTCATGAATACCTGCGCGGCTGCAGTGTTTTTCGCTGTGGATGCAACACCGGTGTAGTAGTCGTAGGCGGTGAGTCCCTCCTCCGGCACCACGAAGTTGACCGGCGCATTCTCGTTGTTGGCGATGTTGACGCTGCTCACCACGACGGTCCCTGCTTCGATCTCACCGCGGGCGAGCGCATCGAGCTGAGCTCCGATGGAGTCGAACACCCGTGCCTCCGAGGAGTATTCACGGAGGTAGTCGTCGCCGAGTACCTCACGCTGAAACCGAGTCAGTGCCAGTGCACTACCGCCGGCTCCGGCCTGAGCGATACCCAGATTGCCCTTCCACCGATCGTCGAGAAGATCTGCCCAGGACATCGGCCTGTCGTCACCCTCGATGAGCGCACTGTTGTAGCCCATCGTGTAGATCGGGTCGAAGGTCCGGTAGTAGTTGCCGCCGTCGAACACGACGTCGTCCTGCAGCTCCGTCGCCGTCGGCGGCGTGTAGGGCTGGAACACACCGCGCTCGCTGAGGCCGCTGACGAAGCCGGCATCGGAGATCCGCACGACGTCCGCGTCGAGCCGTCCTGCGCCGTACTCGGCCACCAGTCGCTCGTACAGACGGTTCGGGGTGAGCCGCACGAGCTTGACGTCGAGTCCGGTGTCCTTCTCGAAGTTCTTCAGCACCGTGGCCTCGGTGACCGCGGTGTAACCGCTGTAGAGGGTGATGCCACCTTCGGCCTGGGCCTGCGTCCACAGATCGGGATCTGCGATCTGCTCACCGTCGATGACGAGGCCGTTGTCGGTGACGATCTCCTCGGCTGCCCGAGCCAAGGCGGGACGTTCGGGTGGCGGCGAGCAGGCCGCGGCAGTTGCCACTGCGACGCCCAGCGCGATTGCTGTTACCAATTTTCTCATCAGACAGTTTCCTTGGATCCGAAGCGACGCGAGAGGATTGCGAGCACACCGATCACGACGCAGTACAGCAGGCTCAACTCGGCAGCCGACTGGAACGAGCCGTTGTCGTAGGCGTCGAAGATCGCGATCGAGAGCAACCGGGTGTCGGAGGTGAACAGGAACAGCGCGGCGGTGAGCTCACGCATGGACAGCATCAGCAGCAACAGGAAGGTCGAGGACAGACCGACCTTGAGCAGCGGCGCGGTGACGAACGAAATCGCCCGGTGCCGCCGTGCACCCAACATGACTGCGCTGTCTTCCAAGTCCTTGTCCAACTGGATAATCGACGCAGAGACACCGCGGTAGCCCTGCGGAATGGTGACGGCAACGAACGCGATCACCAACACCGCGAGTGTTCCGTAGATCGGCAGCGGAAGCGCCAGCCACGTCCACAGCAGACCCAGGCCGAGCACGATGGCAGGAACAGCCAGCGGCAACATCGCCAGGTATTCCAACAGCTTTCGGCCTGGAGCATTCGTGCGGTACCTCGTGTACGCCAAGGCGAAGCAGAACGCGGTACCGATAGCGGCGGTGGCGACACCGACGATGACGCTGTTGGTCATCACGCTGTGGAAGTCGGTACTGCGCAACGTCTCTCCCAGTCCCCAGAACGACAGCGCTCCCGAATCGAAGAGTTGACCGATGTTCGCGACGTACGGGCTGGTCTGGAGAGCAGCCAACACCAGGGCGACAAGCGGCAGGAGGACGGCCAGGGCGAAGTACACCCAGGCGAACACTGCAGCCGGGATGCGCCATGCCCGCAGCGGAACCTGACGCGCCCGAACACCTTTGCCGCTGACGGTGGTGTATTCCTTGCTGCTCATCGCGCGCTGCTGGAAGGCGACGACGGCGACCAGCAAGACGGTGAGAACCACTGCGACAGCGGCGGCGTCGTTGCCGCGGGCAGGCGATGCGTTCATCAGTCGATAGATCAGGGTCGGCAGGGTGTCGACTCCGCCGGGCACGCCGATCACCTGAGCCACCGGGAAGTTCTCCACGGTGAGCGCGAAAACCAGGATTCCCGAGCCGATCACGGCGGGCATGACGAGCGGGAACGTGATCTTGCTCAGCATTTTCGTCAACTTCGCACCGTGCAGACTGGCGGCGTCCTCGAGGTCCGGATTCATCAACGAGAGCGCGGAGTGGACCATCAGGAACGGATACGGCGCGTAATAGATGCCGAGGATGAAGATCATCCCGCCGAAGCTGTAGATGTCGATGAAGCCGGGAAGACCGATCGCGGTCAGAACCAGGTTGATGTAACCGGTGGCCGGCCCGGCCAGCAATGCCCACGCCAGTGCCCCGACGAGCGCCGGGAGGAAGAGCGGCGCAATACCGATGCCGTAGATCATCTTTCGGCCCGGAACGTTGGTACGTGCTGCCAGGAAGGCGAGCGTGCACCCGATCGTCAGCGCGACGATCGAGGACCCGATGCCGACCAGAGCCGAATTCCACAGGGCGCTCTGCGCGGTCGAGGACCCGAGCAGCGAGAAGTTGTCGAGGGTGAAGTTACCGAAGTCGAACAGCGATGTGCGCTCGGCGTTGTCGGTGAATGCGCCCATCACGATGAAGAACATCGGGAACAGCACGATCACGGTGAGCAGAGCCAACTGCAGAAGCGTCGGAATCCACTTCTTCAGACCCGGCCTGCGTTGGGGTGTCGGAGTGTCGACCGGCGGCTTCGTCGTGGTGACGGGCCGATTGTCGGTGGGGGCGCTCATACCGGCACCGCCTCGGAGGCGACGCGATCGTCGACGAGAACCTGAGCTCCGCCGGCTACTGCTGTGACCCGTGCGCGTTCTCCCATACCCAGGATTCGGCTGGCGTGTCCGGTGGCGACGGCTTCGATCTCCGGGCCGTCGTCCAGTGTGACGCGGTACCGAATGGACGCCCCCTGGTAGCTCGCGACGTCGACTGTGCCCATCCAGGACTGGCCCTCGGGCTCGGCATCGTCCAACGGGGTGACCAACAGATCCTCGGGCCGCAGGCACACCACGACGGGCCCGTCGGCCGCCGACGCTGCATCGACCGACACTGCAATCTGTCCGAAGTCCGTCAGCTCCATCGTCGATCGCGGTCCCGACGCAGGCGTGGCGCGGAAGATGTTGCCGACACCGAGGAACTCGGCCACCGAGGCGGACATCGGCGAGGTGTAGATGTCTTCGGGGGTGCCGATCTGCACGATTCGGCCGTTCTGCATCAGCGCGATTCGGTCGGCAAGGGCGAACGCCTCGACCTGATCGTGCGTGACGTAGACGGTGGTCAGTCCGAGTCGGAGCTGAAGCTCTCGCAATTCCATCCGAAGTCGTTCGCGCAGTCGGGCATCGAGGTTCGACAGCGGCTCGTCGAGGAGCAGCACGCTGGGGCGCATCACCAGGGACCGAGCCAGCGCCACCCGCTGCATCTGACCACCACTGAGCAAGCTCGCTCCTCGGTGCGCCATTTCGCCCAACCCGACGAGGTCGAGGGCCTCGAGGACGCGCTGGTTCATCTCGGTCTTGTTGACCTTCTGCATCTTCAACGAGAAGGACACGTTGTCGAACACAGTCCGGTGCGGCCACACCGCGTAGGACTGAAAGACCATGCCCACGTTGCGTTTGTGCGGCGGGATCGTCTTGTTCGTGTTCGAGTCGTGGACGACGCGGTCACCGATGGTGATGCGGCCGGCGCTGGGGGTCTCCAGCCCTGCCACACAGCGCATCGTGCTGGTCTTACCGCAGCCTGACTGACCCAGCAACACCAGGGATTCTCCGTCGGCGATCTCCAGGTCGAGGTCGCGGACAACAGTGTTTCCCGAGTAAGCGAGGCTCAGATTCTCGATGCTAACCTTCATGATCTTCCTTTTCTTCAGTCGTCGAAGCCGTGTTCACAGGTCGAGCTATCTGATCGAAAGTGCCTTCGCAGCAACGGAAACGAACAATTCTGCCGTCGCGATCCGTCGTGCAGCGCGGTGCAGGGTCACGCTGGTGAGGTTGCCGTCCGCAGCGATGTCGACATCGACGGCCAACACACCTGCCGGCGTCCCCAGCCGTAGGGTCGAGCTGGCGGCACCGCGGATGACCCGATCCACCACACCGCCGCGCACCGTTGCGGCGGCGGCCACCGCCACCGCCGACGTCAGGCCGATCGACGGATGCGGTGCCATCATCGAGAGCATGCGCACGCAGACGTCGTATTCACCGGCCGAGACGAGTGTTCCGTCTTCGAGGCGGTAGTCCACCGGCGGCGCGATGATGCCGACCTTCGGCACCGCGTGCGTGATCGGATCCTGCGGGCGCGACAGCCCCATGAGCAGTGCTGCACTGCGGCGCAATTCGACCAGTCGCGGAACACGTTCCGTCAGCTCGGCAGCGGTCTCGGCCCCGGTCATACCGAGGTCGGATGCATCGAACAATGCAGCGGGAGCGCCGGCGACCACCATCGTGCCGCGGTGCTGCGACCCATGTAGCTCCACGGTGTCCTCCACTGACCCGGTGGGGAGCAATCGAGTGCGATCGGCACCGAGGTCGATGAACGTCAGTCCGACCGGAACGCCGAGAGCCGACGTTCCGGCAACCTGAGCCGACCCTTCGGACGGAACGACGCCGCCCGGGGTATCGATCTCGGTGAGCACCACCGCACCGGTATTGCGATTACGCAGCCGCACGACGGTGGTGATCGGATCGATCGCCACCAGGCCTTGTTGGAGTGCGTACAGGCCGATCGCGGTGGCACAGTTACCACAGTTGCTTCCCCACTCCACCTTTCGATCACCGATGGCGACCTGAGCGAAGAGGTAGTCCACGTCGATTCCGTCCTCGGAGGACCTGCTGACGATGGCCGCCTTCGAGGTGGTCGAGCTGCCGCCACCGACGCCGTCGAGCTGGCGGGGGTCGCCGGATCCGAAGGCGGAGACCAGAATCTCGTCGAGAGATCCTGCTTGTTCGATCAGTGGCTCGACGTCGACGGAGCTGAAGAGCCAGCACTTGCTGGTCCCGCCCCTCATCCACGTGCCACGCAGTGAATACATCCTCGGATACCTTCCGGTCGTTACTCTCGAAAACGTTCTTGGAGTTGAACATTCGAGGAGCCAGTGCGGTCATGTGACGCAGCTCTCGTGCGGTCGCTGTACATAGCCTGCATCACACAGCCGTCGAGTACAATTACGAAAAAGTCGAGATCCCTTAACTTTCACTTAAAGGTGGTTCGATCATGTTCGACACCCGACGCCTGCTGCTCCTGGTCGAGGTGGTGCGCACCGGATCTATCACCGGGGCAGCAACTCGGTTGAGCTTCACCACATCTGCGGTGTCGCAGCAATTGAGCAAGCTCGAGCTCGAAGCCGGCCAACCCTTGCTGGAACGGCATGCTCGCGGGGTGCGCCTGACCGAGGCAGGCGAAGTCCTGGTCCGGCACGCCGAGCGCATCGAAACTCAATTGCTCGCTGCGCGTAACGAACTCGAAGATCTGTCCGGCCTACGCGCAGGTACTTTGAGA
Organism: Rhodococcus sp. 15-649-2-2; assembly: GCF_002258645.1. NCBI lineage: Bacteria > Bacillati > Actinomycetota > Actinomycetes > Mycobacteriales > Nocardiaceae > Rhodococcus > Rhodococcus sp. 15-649-2-2. Next base: position 191,001 of record NZ_NPFM01000017.1, on the reverse strand, counting down.
ATCGGCACGTTCCCGACGGCCGGTGCCAGCCTGCTACCACCGGTGGTGAAGCTGTTCAAGTCGCGCCATCCGGCAGTCGCACTGACAGTGCGCAGCTCGCGATTCGCCGGGCTGCGGGGAATGCTCGACACCCGCGAGGTGGAGCTGTCCCTGCTCTGGGATTACGAGTGGGCCAGAATCACCGACTCGGATCTGACGGTGCACCAGCTCATCGTCGACCCACCGATGCTGGTTGTCTCAGTCAATCATCATCTGGCCGAACGTGATTCGGTGGACATGACGGAGCTCGAACACGAGCAGTGGATCACCCGGGAAGACACTCATCCGGTCGGCGCTGCGCTCGAGCGAGCGTGCCACGCTGCGGGTTTCTCCCCCACCGTCTCGTTCGCCGCGAACGACTACCAGGAGGCGCAGGCAATGGTGGCAGTGGATCTGGGCGTCTCGTTCGCACCGCGCATGGCGCTGTCGAACATACGAGACGATGTGCGATTGGTCCCGTTGACGGGCGCACCATCACGTCGAATACTGCTGGCGCACTTGGCAGAACAGAAGCTCTCGCCGAGCGCGACCGTACTACTGAGAATTTTCCAGGACGTCGCCGCTCGGTTCTGAGGCCACGAACTCAAGCGGAGTGTGCACCGACCAGAGCGGGCATCGGCACCACGAAGAGGTCTGCGGTTGCGATACGTCGGACTGCGCGATGAAGTGTGACCGCGTGCAGCAATCCGTCGTGGTCCACGGTGTAGTCGACGTCGAGCACCCCGGCCGCCGTTCCGATGCGGAGTGATCCGGGCCAACCGATGCGGGCGTTGGTGGTGACCACACCGCCCTCGACCGTGGCGGCCGCCGCCACTGCCACCGCCGAGGTCAGTCCGATCGCCGGGTGCGGTGCCATCATCGACAGCATGCGTACCGAAATGTCGTAGTCGGCGGCGGCAACATGCTCACCCGTGGTGGTCACGTAGTCTCGCGGCGGGCCCACGATCCCGACCTTCGGAATGGCATGCGAGACAGGTTGTTCGGGCTTGCTCAACCCCATCCGCAGAGCTGCCTGCCGGCGTAGCGCGATGAGGGTGGGGACGTGCGAGGCGACGACATCGTTGGTCTCCGACGCGGTCAGCCCGAAATCGGCGGCATCGAACAGTGCGGCGGGCGCACCCGCCCGAACGAACGTTCCTCGAAAGCCTCTGTCGCCGAGAGTGACTCGATCGATCTCTGCACCGGTGGGGAGCATCGTCACTCGGTCCGAGGCCGGATCGGTGAAGGTCAATCCCACCGGGACACCGAGAGCGGTGGTTCCGGGGACGGACGCGTCGCCCTCCGCAGGAATGCGTCCGCCGGGAGTTGCGATCTCCGCCGCCAGAATCGCGCCGGTGTTCTCGTTACGCATCCGCACCACGGTGACGTGGTCGTCGACGGCGACGAGACCGGTCTGCACGGCGTAGAGACCGATCGCGGTCGCGCAGTTTCCGCAGTTGCTGCCCCACTCCACGGTGCGGTTCTCGATGGCGACCTGAGCGAACAGGTAGTCGACATCGATACCGGGTGCGCCCGAGCGTCGCACGATGGCTGCCTTGGAGGTGGTGGAGCTGCCGCCCCCGACCCCGTCGAGCTGCCGCGGGTCGCCGGAACCGAAGGCTGCGGTCAGGATGTTGTCGAGACCGCCGGCGTCGGCGATGTACGGGTCGATGTCGACCGCGTTGAACAGCCAGCACTTGCTGGTGCCTCCACGCATCCACGTTCCACGAAGAGTGAACATCTGGTGTGCCTTCCGATCAGGATCCGATGCTTCCACCCTGCGACAGAGGATGTTCAAGCACAATTACGAAATATGTTCATGTCGTGCAGCAGCGCTTAACGCATGTGCTCGGTCAGAACAGGGCAGGAACGACGACCAGGATCAACCAGCACAGGGCGGGCGCGACGGCCACGACGACTCCCGCATTGAGCAGCAGCTGACGGTAGAAGCGCGGGCGCTCGATGTTCTGTGCGTTGGCCAGCACGAGCGCACCGTTGGTCGAGAACGGCGAGACGTCGACGACGGTGGCCGAGATGGCGAGGGCAGCGACGACGCCGACGACCGGCAGTGCACCGGTACCCAGCAGCGGCATGGCCAGCGGGATGACGGCGGCCAGCAGCGCAGTGGAGGACGCGAACGCCGAAGTGATGCCGATGACGTAGCAGAGCACGATGGCCACGATGATCGGCGCGCCGATGGTGATCGCCATTTCGGCGAGATGATCGATGGTGCCGACTTCCTGCAGGATCGAGATGTAGGTGACCATGCCTGCAACCAGCAGAACCGTCGACCAGCTGATGTCTGCGATGGCTTCGTTCTGCTTCTTCAGATCCGTGAACGCCAGGACTGCTCCGGCTCCTATGGCGATGAAGCTGATCGGCAGGTGCAGGACGAGAACGAGCACCAGGAGAGCGCCGATGAGGAACAGCGTGAGCTTCTGTACGAACGTGACCGGGGCCGGCGCGTCGACCAGCGTGGTTGTTTTCGGACGAGTGAGCACCGCAGTGCTGCCGCCCGCTGAGCTGCCGCCGCCGGTACCGCCGCCGGTGGGGACGGACGTCTTGACCGGTGATCCGCCCACCGGGCCACTGCCGGGCGCGGGGTCGGTGGAGCCGGTTGCGGTGTACTCGAAGCCCTTCATGCGGGCCAGTGCTGCGTAGCCGACGACCGTCAAGACCGAGAGCAGCAGGTTGATGCCGTAGCTGGCGAAGAACAGCGTCCACGGGCTGAGCGCGAGGCCGTTGTTCTCGACGATGTCACGAACCAGAACGCCGGAAACGGAAATCGGGGAGAACGCTCCTGCGTGGGCACCGTTGATCACCATGATGCCCATGACCAGCGGGCTCATGCCGGTTCGCGCTGCGAACGCCATGGCTGCAGGCACGATCAATGCGACCGCGGCGGGGCTGAAGGTGCCCAGCGCCGTCAAGACCGAAGCGACGAAGAAGAACACCCACGGAACTACTGTCACTCGGCCGTGTACCGCTCGGATGCAGCTGTTCACCAGCAGATCGATGGTGCCGTTACGTTTGGCCATACCGAAGAAGTAGGTGACGCCGACGATGGTCAACACTATCGAGCTGGGGAACTCGTTCAGGATTTCCTTGTCGTCGAATCCCAGTGCGAAGTACCCGACAACAAAGGCACCGATGAAGCCCAGGATGCCGATGTTGATCGGAAAGAAGGTTGCGATCACGAACATCGCAACCAGTGCGATGAGCGGGAGGATCTCGATGGAAGTCATGGGCGTCTTTCAGGTGGTGGTAAGTGCTCGGTTACATCCGCACTCGAACGTTGTCCCTGTCACATTATTGACGCCTGGCTTTTAGGACAATATCGTTTTGCTACCTAGTCGTTTAGCTGAGCTGAAAGATATCCGCATGAACCACACGTTCGACGTCGTGACGTTGTTCCTTCTGCTGGACATCGCCGAGGCCGGCTCGCTGACCGCAGGTGCCGAGCGGGCGAACATGACCCCATCCGCGGCGTCTCAGCGCATCAGCAAACTCGAACACGGCATCAAGCAGCCGGTACTGACCCGCCTGCCACGCGGTGTGCAGCTCACCGAAGCCGGCGAGATTCTCACCAGCCGCGCCCGACTGTTCAGACGGGAGATGCGGGCAGCGAGCGGTGACCTCGAAGCAATCCGGGGGCTCGAACGCGGTTCTGTCCGGCTCGGCTCGTTTCCCACCGTCAGTGCGTCGCTGCTCTCCGACGCGTTGAAGGACTATCACTCGCGATGGCCCGATGTCGACGTTCGGGTTCGTTCGGCGGTGCGCCCACAGTTGCTCGACATGCTGCATTCGAGCGAAATCGACTTGGCGCTGCTGTGGAGCTACGCCTGGACGGAGGAGGCCGAACGATCGCTGTCACTCGAGCCACTGATGGAAGACCAGACCGTGCTGCTGCTACCGATCGACGACGATCGACTGGAGCACGACGTCTCGCTGCACGATCTCGAAAGCGCGCGGTGGATCATCCGCAGCAACGACCACCCCGCTGCCGAAGTTCTCTATCGCAGTTGTCGCGTAGCAGGATTCGAGCCCGACGTCGTGTACGAGGCCCACGACTACCAGGAGATCGAGGCCATGGTGGCCGCAGGCGTCGGCATCGCGATGGTTCCTCGTTTGTCGGTGGTGCATCACCGACCCGACGTGACCGCGGTCGCCTTCCCGGAATCGGACCGGGTTCCCACCCGCGTCATCTATATCGCGTCACTCGCTCGGCGTCAGTACACCCCGGCGATGTACGCGATCTCGACCGCATTGAGAGGTGCGGCCGAGCGTATTTCGGCTGCTACTACAGCAGTTCCCTGATGGCGTTCTCGAACCCGGTGACGTGTTCGAGGGTCAGTTCCGCTGCGGTGTCGGCGTCGCCGTCGATGATGGCCTGCAGCAGCACGACGTGTTCACGAACATGGCCGGCGACGTTCGGCAGTCGGTCGAGAAACAGGCACCAGATGCGGGTGGCATGTGCGTCGAGGCTGACCAGAATGTCTTCGAGGTGGGGATTTCCCGACGCCCGATAGATTTCCCGATGCACTGCAACATCTTTGCGCAGCACCTCACGTGAGTCGTCGGTGTCGTCGATGCTCGCAATGGAGGCCGCGAGTTCCGCCAGCCGGTCTCGTGCTGCCCGGGTGGCCGTCCGCGCCGCACGCGCCGAGGCCGCGGGCTCGAGCTGCTTGCGAATCTCCGAGATGTTGGCCAGGTCGGTCATGTCGACGGCAGTCGCGAAGGTTCCACGACGGGGGTACGCAACAACGAGCCGCTCCCGCTCGAGTCGTTTGAGACCCTCACGAATCGGCGTTCGACCCAGTCCCAATTGCTCGGCCAGGCGATCGTCGTTGATGGGTTCACCCGGACGAATTTCCAGCATGATCAGCTGCTCACGCACTATTTCGTACGCTCGATCGGCGTTGGTACCGACGGACTGCGCTGCATCGATCACCGGTGGAATTCCGATTGTCATCTTCTCTGCTCACTCCCGGTCGATGCCCCGCCCTTGACGGCTCTGCTTTGTGATCTTACTCTATTGGCATCTTGATATATCAGTTCCAGATCATTGATCTTCCAGAAGGGCGGCCATCTTGACGCAGGACTTCGCACCGACGGCGACGGCACCGCACCCGAGGGGCGTGACGAACCGCGTACTCGCCGATCTCGATCCCGAGGTGCACCGCGCGATCAGTGCCGAGCTCGGCCGTCAGCAGAACACGCTCGAGATGATCGCCAGCGAGAACTTCGCGCCGCTGGCCGTGATGCAGGCACAAGGTTCGGTTCTGACGAACAAGTACGCCGAGGGTTACCCCGGCAGGCGTTACTACGGTGGTTGCGAAAATGTCGACGTCATCGAGCAACTCGCCATCGACCGACTCAACGCCTTGTTCGGATCGACGTTCGCCAACGTTCAGCCGCACTCCGGAGCCCAGGCCAACGCCGCTGCGATGGCAGCACTCCTGCAGCCGGGCGATTCGATTCTCGGTCTCGCACTCGCCCACGGCGGACACCTCACGCACGGCATGAAGCTGAACTTCTCGGGCAAGCTCTACGACGTATCGGCCTACCACGTCCGCGAACACGACCATCTCGTCGACATGGAAGAGGTCGAGCGCCTCGCCCACGAGCACCGCCCCAAGCTGATCATGGCCGGGTGGTCCGCCTACCCGCGTCACCTCGACTTCGCCGAATTCCGCCGTATCGCAGACGACGTCGGCGCATACCTGATGGTGGACATGGCGCACTTCGCCGGCCTGGTCGCCGCCGGCCTGCACCCGTCACCCGTACCGCACGCCCACGTGGTCACCTCGACGACGCACAAGACACTCGGCGGCCCACGCGGTGGCGTGATCATCACCAACGATGCCGCTCTGGCGAAGAAGTTCAACTCGTCGGTCTTCCCCGGCCAGCAGGGCGGACCGCTAGAGCATGTCATCGCAGCCAAGGCGGTGTCCTTCAAGCTCGCTGCCGAAGAGGACTTTCGGGAACGACAGCAGCGCACCCTCGACGGTGCGAAGATCCTGGCCGATCGACTGCTGACCGACGACGCAGCGGCCGCAGGCATCGACGTGGTCTCGGGCGGCACCGACGTCCATCTCGTTCTCGTGGATCTGCGCACGTCCGAACTGGACGGCAAGCAGGCCGAGGACAGGCTGCATCACGTGGGAATCACCGTGAACCGCAACGCAGTTCCGTTCGATCCACGGCCGCCCATGGTGAGCTCAGGCGTCCGCATCGGCACCCCGGCCCTCGCGACCCGCGGCCTGGACGCCACCGCGTTCGCCGAGGTAGCCGACGTCATTGCCCACGCATTGCGTCCCGACACCGACGACCGCGGACTCGATGCACTGCGAATCCGGGTCGAATCCGTCGCCGCGCAGTTCCCCCTCTACCCCGACCTGACGGAAGGCTACCGATGACCGCCCCCGCAACCCCACCGGGCGCACATCTGCCCGATCACCCGGACTTCCTGTGGCGCAACCCCGAGCCGAAGAAGTCGTACGACGTCGTGATCATCGGCGGCGGCGGACACGGCCTGGCCACCGCGCACTACCTGGCCAAGAACCACGGCATCACCAATGTGGCTGTGCTGGAGAAGGGATGGCTCGCCGGCGGAAACATGGCGCGCAACACCACCCTGATCCGGTCGAACTACCTGTGGGACGAGAGCGCCCGCATCTACGAGCATTCCCTGAAGCTGTGGGAGGGGCTCGCCGACGACCTCGACTACCCCATCCTGTTCAGCCAGCGCGGCGTCCTCAACCTCGCGCACAGCCTGCAGGACGTGCGTGACAGCGTGCGACGCGTCGAGGCCAACCGGCTCAACGGCATCGACGCTCAGTGGGTCGACCCCGACGAGGTCAAGAAGCTGTGCCCGATCGTCAACATCTCCAGCGACATTCGCTACCCGGTACTCGGTGCGACGTACCAGCCGCGCGCCGGCATCGCCAAGCACGACTACGTCGCCTGGGGATTTGCCCGACGCGCCGACGCGGCCGGTATCGACATCATTCAGAACTGCGAAGTCACCGGTTTCACCACCGACGGCAACCGCGTCACCGGGGTGAAGACCACGCGCGGCGACATCGCCACCGGCCAGGTCGCTCTGTGCGCGGCCGGGCACACCTCCACTCTGACGGACATGCTCGGCATCAAGACTCCGCTGCAGAGCCATCCGCTGCAGGCCCTCGTCTCGGAGTTGCTCGAGCCCGTACATCCCACGGTGGTCATGTCGAATGCCGTGCACGTGTACGTCTCTCAGGCGCACAAGGGCGAACTGGTGATGGGCGCAGGCGTTGACTCCTACAACGGCTACGGCCAGCGCGGCGCGTTCCACATCATCGAACGGCAGATGGCAGCTGCGGTCGAGTTGTTCCCCGTCTTCGCTCGCGCACATCTGCTGCGCACCTGGGCCGGCATCGTCGACGTCTGCCCCGACGCCTCCCCCATCGTCGGGCGCACGCCGTTCGACAACGTGTTCCTCAATTGCGGTTGGGGTACAGGCGGATTCAAGGCCACCCCCGGTGCCGGTTGGTGCCTGGCCGACACCATTGCCAACGACGAGGTGCACGAGTACATCGCACCGTTCAGTCTGGACCGATTCGTCACCGGCGCGCTGGTGGACGAGCACGGTGCCGCAGGCGTGGCTCACTAGTTTCTCCGCCCCGACACACGCAGCACCCGAACGAGAAATCTTGGAGTGGCAATGCAATTGATCGAATGCCCGTGGTGCGGGAGTCGAGAAGAAACCGAGTTCCACTACGGCGGCCAGGCACACATCGCCTATCCCGAGGAGCCCTCGGCTCTCACCGACGAACAGTGGGCGCACTTCGTGTTCTTCCGCGACAACCCCAAGGGGCTCTTCGCAGAACGGTGGAGTCACAGCGCGGGCTGCAGGCGTTGGTTCAACGCAGTACGAGACACCGCCACCTACCGCATCCACAGTGTCTATCGCCTCGACGACCCGAAGCCGGTGAACCCATGACCGCATTCCGCACCGCATCCGGCGGCCGCATCGACCGCACGAGCACCTTCGACTTCACGTTCGGCGGTTCTGCTCTGCAGGGACATCCCGGCGACACGCTGGCATCTGCGTTGCTCGCCAACGGCATTCATCAGGTGACCACCAGCATCAAGCTCGGCAGGCCCCGTGGATTCACCGCCGCATGGGCCGAGGACACCGGCGGACTCGTACAGATCGAGGAGCCGTTCCCCGAGCCCATGCTGCTCGCCACCACGATCGAGCTGTACGACGGTCTGGTCGCCCGCGGCATCCCCGGGCAGGGGCGTCTCGCCGAGATCTCCGACTCCGCCAAGTACGACGCCATGCACGCCCACGCCGATCTGTTGGTCGTCGGCGCAGGCCCGGCCGGTCTGACGGCCGCCCTGATCGCTGCCCGCAGCGGCGCTCGGGTGATCGTCGTCGACGATCAGAGCGAGTTCGGCGGTTCCCTGCTCGGCTCCGACGACGTCATGGACGGCCGGCCCGCTCTGGACTGGGTAGCCGACGCACTGACCGAGTTGTCGACCTTCCCCGACGTGACACTGCTGCGCCGCACCACCGCGTTCGGTTCCTACGACGACGGCTTCGTCCTCGCGCTCGAGCGCCGCACCGATCACCTGGGATTGGATGCGCCTGCAGCACTGAGCCGTCAGCGCGTCTGGCGCATTCGATCGCGTCACGTCCTGGTGGCCACCGGTGCCCACGAACGTCCGGTCGTCTTCACCGACAACGACCGCCCCGGAATCATGCTGGCGCACAGCGCACGGACGTTCCTGCATCGCTACGGCGTCACAGTGGGCACCGACGCCGTGGTCTTCACCACCAACGACAGTGCGTACAAGGCAGCCGTCGATCTGCACGACGCAGGGGTCCGCATCACGAGCATCGTCGATGCCCGCGCCGCGGCACCCGAGTACTGGATCGGTCTGTGCCGCGAACGCGGCATCGAGGTGCGCACCGGGAGCGTCGTGTCCGGCACCCGCGGCGACACCCGCGTCACCCATGCACTGGTGACCGGGGCCGACGGTTCCACCGAAGCTCTCGGCTGCGACGTACTGCTCGTCAGCGGTGGTTGGAACCCCGCGGTGCACCTGTTCAGCCAGGCTCGCGGAAAGTTGCGCTACGACGGTGAACTCGGCGCATTCGTGCCTGCGGACGACGTCGAGGGCATCAGTGTCGCCGGGTCGGCATCGGGGGTCTTCGATCTGGCCGGATGTCTACGTGACGGCGGCTCGGCTGCGGCAGGCGCGCTGACCCGTCTCGGCTTCGATGCTCCCGAAACCTCTCTTCCTGTGGTCGATTCCGTGCCCAGCAGCGAGTCTCTGGTGCTGTGGCGGGTGCGCGACGACGCAGGTGCCGACAGCCAGTTCGTCGACGTCCAGCGCGACGCGACGGTGGCCGATCTGGTCCGCGCCGTCGGTGCGGGCATGTCGTCGATGGAACACATCAAGCGCTACACGACGATCGGTACCGCGCACGATCAGGGCAAGACCTCCGGTGTGGTGTCCTCGGGCATCGTGGCGGAACTGCTCGACAAGCCGGTGGAGAACCTGGGCACCACCACGTTCCGACCCCCGTACACCCCGGTGGCGTTCGCGGCATTGGCCGGGCGTAATCGCGGCATGGCATTCGACCCGGAACGGGTTACTGCAGTACATGATTGGCACGTCGAACGCGGTGCCGTCTTCGAGGACGTCGGGCAGTGGAAGCGGCCCCGCTACTACCCACTTCCCGGTGAGGAGATGCACGACGCCGTGCTCCGCGAGTGTGCGGCCGTGCGTTCGGGCGTCGGCATGCTCGACGGTTCGACTCTCGGCAAGATCGACGTGCAGGGCCCCGATGCGGGTGTGGTGCTGGACATGTTCTACACGAACATGATGAGCACGTTGAAGGTCGGCATGGTGCGGTACGGCGTGATGTGCGGTGCCGACGGCATGGTGATCGACGACGGCACCGTGATGCGTCTGGCGGACGACCGGTTCCAGGTGTTCACCACCACCGGCGGCGCAGCAGGGATGCTCGACTGGATGGAGGAGTGGCTGCAGACCGAGTGGCCGCACCTGGCGGTTCGGCTGACGTCGGTGACCGAGCAGTGGGCCACGTTCCCCGTCGTCGGACCGCGATCTCGCGATCTCGTCGGCGAGATCTTTCCCGAACTCGACGTGTCCAACGAGGCGTTCCCGTTCATGGCCTGGCGAGATGCCTCGATCGACGGGGTACCGGTACGCGTGGCACGCATCAGCTTCTCCGGTGAACTGGCCTTCGAGGTGAACATCGATTCCTGGCACGCGCACGCACTGTGGTCGCGGCTGATCGACGCGGGCGAGAAGTACCACATCACCCCGTACGGCACCGAGACCATGCACGTGCTGCGCGCCGAGAAGGGCTACCCGATCGTCGGCCAGGACACCGACGGCACCGTCACCCCGCAGGACCTCGGCATGAGCTGGGCGGTGTCGAAGAAGAAGCTCGACTTCATCGGAAAGCGGTCGTTCGACCGCGCCGAGAACCGAAACCCGTTGCGCAAGCAGTTCGTCGGCCTCCTGCCGGTCGACCGGGAGACCGTCCTCCCGGAGGGCTCGCAGATCATCGAGCATTCCGACAGCGGCGTCCTACCCGAACTTCCGGTGCCGATGCTCGGCCACGTCACGTCCAGTTACGCCAGCGCAGAATTGGGCCGCCCGTTCGGGTTGGCCCTGCTCGAGGCCGGACGTGACCGACTCGGCGACATCCTGCACGTCCCGGTGGGCGACACCCTGATCGCCGTGGAAGTCACCGGCTCCGTACTCGTCGATCCGGAAGGTAACCGCCGTGATGGCTGACCGACTCGCCACCAGAAGCCCACTCGCACAGACAGTCCTGCCGGACTCGCCTGCTGTCCGCATCGTGGAGGAACCGTTCCTCGCCGGGATCGACCTGTGGGTCGACCCGAGCGGACCGGGCGGGGCCGCTGCCTCGGCCGAGCTCGGCACCCAACTCCCGGGCCCCGGCCGCGTCGCCGAAGGAACGAACACCACCGCCATCTGGCTCGGTCCCGAGGAGTGGCTGGTGATCGGAGCCGGCATCGACCCGGTCGACCTGGAACACCGTCTCGGTTCGGCCGTTCGCGCGCACCGGGGCGCGGCAACCGACGTGTCCGCTCAGCGAACCAGTCTGCGGCTGAGCGGTTCTCGGGCCCGCGATGTCTTGGCGAAGGGATGCTCGATAGATCTGCATCCCGGCATTTTCCCGGCGGGATCGACGGTCCAGACGATGCTGGCGATGGCAGGCATGATCCTGATTGCCTGTGACGACACGGGAACGGACTACCGCATCCTCGTGCGCTCGTCGTTCGCACGCTATCTCGCAACCTGGTTGATCGACGCGGCCGAGGAATACACCGACGTCTGATCGACCCGTTGGACTCGCGCGAGAGAAAAGGTGACCGCAGTGCTCACGACCGTCTCCACAGCAACACGGGCAGCCGATGCCCGCGATCGACTGCTGACTCGACTGACCACCTCACATCCCGTGGTCTGTGGGATCGTCAACGTGACCCCGGATTCGTTCTCCGATGGAGGTCTGTTTCTGGACTCGGATCGTGCTGTGGCACATGCACTGTCGATGGTCGACGACGGAGCCGAGTTGCTCGACATCGGCGGTGAATCGACCCGGCCCGGGGCTACCCCGCCTACTGTCGAGGAGGAGATCGCCCGAGTCGTCCCGGTGATCGACGCATTGTCCAGACGTACGTCGACACCGCTGTCGGTCGATACCTCACGCCCCGAGGTCATGCGGGAAGCGGTGCGCGCCGGGGCGAGCGTCATCAACGACGTTCGTGCCCTTCGCCTTCCGGGTGCACTCGATGCAGCAGCCGAGCTGGGCGCCGCCGTGTGCCTGACGCATATGCAGGGCGAGCCGTCGACGATGCAACATTCCCCTCGCTACGGCGACGTCACCGCGGAGGTGTGCGAGTTTCTCGAAGACCGGGCTGCCGAATGCATCCGGGCCGGGATACCGCCGTACCGCATTCTGGTAGATCCCGGGTTCGGATTCGGCAAGACCCTCGAGCACAATCTGCAGCTGCTCCAGGGCCTTCGGGCGCTCACCGCGTCCGGCAGGCCGATCATGGCGGGTGTGTCCCGAAAGGGAATGATCGGTGCCATCACCGGCAGAGAGGTCGACGACCGGCTCGCCGGATCACTCACCGCCGCGATCATTGCGGCCCAGCACGGGGCGTCACTCCTCAGGGTTCACGACGTCGCCGCCACCATCGACGCACTGGCCGTGATGCGGGCACTGCGTTCACTCGACTCGATTCCAGGTCAATCCACGAAGAATGCCGAGGCCACCTCATGACTGCAGCCCTCTCCTCTGCCCGCCGACTCTTCAGCACCGAACACAGCTGGATGGCCGTCGACCCGTTCGGCTCACCTGCTCAGACCCCCAGTCGAGTGGGCGTGACGCCGACGGCATTGGGCGGCGCGGCCGACATTCTCGGTGTCGACCTGCCGACGGTACGTACGGTGCTCACCGCAGGCGATGCGTGCGGCACCATCCGCACGTCCACTGGGACGGTCACGGTGTTCGCCCCGGCGAGCGGCATGGTCACGATCGTCAATCCCGCTGTGCACGAGGACCCGTCGATCGTGGCCGCAGACCCGCTCGGTGCCGGCTGGCTGTTCGCCGTCCTGACCCCCGCTGCCTCGTCGTTCGACGATCTCACCACGCGCGAGCCGACCGACGCAGCTCGGGTGGGCTCATGACGATCAGCGTGTTCGACCTCTTTTCCGTCGGGGTCGGACCCTCGAGTTCGCACACGGTCGGTCCAATGCGTGCGGCTGCTCGGTTCGTCGACGACCTGCGCACCATGTCTGCCTTCGAAGACGTCCGTGAGGTGGCCGTGGACCTGTACGGTTCGCTGGCCGCGACCGGAGCGGGACACGGCACCATGACCGCAGTGCTGCTCGGCTTGGAAGGGCTTCTGCCCGAAACCATTTCCACCGAGGTGATGGAACAGCGGCAAGCGTCGATGGCGGCCACCGGGCGCATTCTGTTCGGCGGTACCCGCGAGATCGACCTCGCGGTGGACGACATCGTGCTGCGCCCGCTGACAGTCTTGCCGTTCCACCCCAACGGAATGAAACTGACTGCGCGCGCCTCGGATTCGACCGAACTGCACACCGAGACCTACTTCTCGGTGGGTGGCGGCTTCGTGGTGACCGAGGCCGAAAGCGTCGAGGCCGTCGCGCCACTCGCCTCCGCGAACGGGTTCGCGTCGGCCAAGGAACTGCTCCAGATCTGCGAACGGCGACGCTGCAGCATCAGCGACGTCATGACCGAGGTCGAGCTCGAACGCCGCACGCTCGACGCGATACGAGATGGGCTGCTGCACATCCGGGACGTCATGGTCGAGTGCGAGGTTCGCGGCATCTCCCGCGACGGCTATCTCCCGGGCGCGCTGCAAGTGCGGCGCCGAGCCAGGGACTGGTTCCTGCGACTCGACGCCGAGGATCCGAACCGTTCGAGCGAATTCGCCGAGGACTGGGTCAATCTCGTCGCGCTCGCGGTCAACGAGGAGAACGCGTCGGGCGGGCGAATCGTGACAGCCCCCACCAACGGCGCGGCCGGCATCATCCCGGCCGTGCTGCACTACGCCACTCGCTACACCGCCAACGGGGTCGCCGATCCCGATGGCAGCACAGTGCGCTTTCTGCTCACCGCAGGCGCGATCGGGTCGCTGTACAAGGAGATGGCGTCGATCTCCGGTGCCGAAGTGGGCTGCCAGGGTGAGGTGGGTTCGGCTGCGTCGATGGCCGCAGCCGGCCTGGCCGAGGTACTGGGCGGCACACCCGAACAGGTGGAGAACGCCGCCGAGATCGCCATGGAACACAGCCTCGGTCTCACGTGCGACCCCATCGGCGGGCTGGTTCAGATTCCCTGCATCGAGCGCAACGCCATCTCGGCGGGTAAGGCGATCAACGCGGCTCGAATGGCATTGCGTGGTAACGGCACTCATCGCGTCAGCCTGGATCAGGTGATCGAGACCATGCGCTCCACCGGGGCAGACATGCACTCGAAGTACAAGGAGACCTCCAGCGGTGGACTCGCGATCAACGTGCCGGTCAACTTCGTGGAGTGCTAGAGCGTGGAGTGCTAGAGCGTGGAGTGCTAGAGCGTGGAGTGCTAGAGCGTGGAGTGCTAGAGCGTGGAGTGCTAGACCCCGGGGACCTCACACCCCTTTTCGAGGGTGCGCGCCGATTCTCTACAGAGGGAACCAGCGCGCACTCGGCAGAAAGGGTGTGAGGTTCACGCGCCACCGCACCAGATGACCGAGGGGCCCGTACCGATTCGGTACGGGCCCCTTGTGTGTGGTGGCTCAGCTGAAGATGACCGTCCGGTGTCCGTGCAGCAGAACGCGATTCTCGCAGTGCCAGCGCACCGCTCGCGAGAGTGCGAGAGCCTCGGCATCCTGTCCGACGGTGGCCAAACGAGACGGGTCGTGAGTGTGGTCGATGCGAATGACCTGTTGCTCGATGATCGGGCCCTCGTCGAGATCGGGGGTGACGTAGTGCGCCGTCGCACCGACCTGCTTGACGCCCCGGTCGAAGGCCTGGTGGTAGGGCTTCGCGCCCTTGAAGCCGGGCAGGAAGGAGTGGTGGATGTTGATTGCCTTGCCGTGCAACGCTCGACACGTCTCATCGGAAAGCACCTGCATGTACCGGGCCAGCACCACCAGGTCCACCTCGTACTCGGCGACGAGGTCCAGCAGACGCTGCTCGGCCTCGGCCTTGGTACCCGGGGTGACGGGGACGTGGACGAACGGCAGCCCGGCGGCCTCCGCCATCGGCCGTAGCACCTCGTGATTGCTGACCACGGCCACCAGTTCGCCACCGAGATTCTGTGAACGCCAACGGAAGATGAGGTCGTTGAGGCAGTGCCCCATCTTGGAGACCATGACGAGCACGCGCGGCTGACTGCAGCCGTTGAAGGTGTACATCATCGCGAATCGATCGGCCACCTCCCGGAAACTCTCGGTCAGCTTCTCGATGTCGGTGGTGCGGCTGGCCACGAACGACGTGCGAAGGAAGAACGAGCCGTCCGTCGAGTCGTCGAACTGTTGGTGCTCGGCGATGTCGCAGTCGTTGTCGAAGAGGAACGCACTGACGGCCCGGACGATGCCCGGCCGCTGTCCACAGCTGAGCGTGAGAGTGAAGTTCTCGGTCATCGAATCTCCTGGTACTGGTGGGTCGTCAGCTGCGGATCTTGGCCATCTCGGGGTCGACGAGGGGCTCGGCCACGACGGTGGCGGACACGAGCCGATCGAAGTATCGAATCTGTACTGCTGCACCGGGTTCTGCGCTCCGTGCCGGCACCCAGGCGTAAGCGATCGGCGCGCCGACGGTATGCCCGAACGAAGCGCTGGTGACGTAACCGGCGGGTTCGCCGTCCACCAGGACGGGCTCGTGGCCGAGCACCACCGACGTGCCGTCGTCGATCTTCAGGCAGACCAACTTCTTCGAGACGGTGTCGTCGGACATTTCGAGGACGGCATCGCGGCCGCGGAATTCGCCCTTCTGCGGACGTACCGCGAAGCCGAGGCCGGCCTCGTAGGGGTTGTGTTCGGTGGTCATGTCGGAGCCCCACGACCGGTAGCCCTTCTCCATGCGCAGACTGTTGAACGCAGCGCGGCCGCCGGCGATGATCCCGAACTCGGAACCGGCCTGCCACAACATGTCCCACAGCCGCTGGCCGTAGTCGGCAGTGGTGTACAGCTCCCATCCGAGCTCGCCCACGTACGACAGCCGCATCGCGGTGACGGGCACTCCCCCGATTCGAACCTGCTTGCAGCGGAAGTACTTGAAGTTCTCGTTGGAGAAGTCGTCCTGGGTCAGCTTCTCGACCACGTCGCGGGCGTGCGGACCCCACAGACCGATGCAGCAGGTGGAGCCGGTGATGTCGTCGACGGTGACGCTGCCGTCGCTCGGCGCTTCGCGGCGCAGGTAGTCGTAGTCGAGATTGCCGTTGGCGCCGACCTGGAATTCGTCCGCCGACAGCCGCGCAACGGTGAGATCGCTTCGCACGCCGCCCTTCTCATCGAGAGCGAGGGTGTAGGTGACGGCCCCGACGGTCTTGTCCATCTTGCCGGACGTCAGTCCTTCCAACAATGCCAGCGCACCGGGGCCACGCACGCGCAGCCGCTTGAGCGGGGTCATGTCGTACATGGCGACGGACGTACGGGTCTTCCAGGCCTCGGCTGCGGCGATGGGCGAATGGAACATCGATGCCCACTCGTCGCGCTTCGGCGGCTGCCACTCGGCCGGAAGCTGCTGCACCAGATCGGCATTGGCCTCGTACCAGTGCGGGCGTTCCCACCCGCCGCCTTCGAGGAACACCGCACCGAGTTGGTGCTGCCGCGCATTGAAGGGGCTGACCCGAACATCACGCGGGGACAACCGCGGCTGCGCGGGATGGAGGACGTCGTAGATCTCGACGAAGTTCTGCTGCGAGGTCTCGCTGACGTACGCGGGATCGAGTTGGAAGTCCTCGAAGCGGTTGACGTCGCATCCGTGCAATTCCACCTCGGAGCGTCCGTCGACCAGCAACTGCGCGATGGCCCTGCCGACTCCGGCCGAGTGCGTGACCCACACGGCCTCGGCGATCCAGAAGCCCTTGACGTCCGGGGACTCACCGAGCAACGGTCCGCCGTCCGGCGTGAACGAGAAGACTCCGTTGAAGCCGTGGTCGATCTTGGCAGTCTCGAGGCACGGCAACAGCAGTTTGGACTGCTCCCACGACGGCGCGAAATCCTCCTGCGTGAAGTCGAGCATGGACGGCATGGCCTCGTCGGACACACCGTCTCCGCCCGGCAGGGTCTTGGTGTCGACGGGCATCGGGCGGTGCGCGTAGCTGCCGATGCCGAGGCGATCGACGTGCTCGCGGAAGTACAGGTCCTGATCCTGGTGACGCAGGATGGGCATGCCCGCCTCGGCGGCTTCGGTGTTGCGTCCCACCAGTTCCGGGATCTGGTCGGTCTTGGCGTACTGGTGCGCCAGCGGCAGCAGCGGCACCTTCATGCCGACAAGTTCGCCCACATCGGGTCCCCAGAAGCCGGCGCACGACACCACGATGTCGGCTTCGATGACGCCGTTGTCCGTTGCCACACCGGTGACTCGGCCACCCGTCTGTTCGATGCCGATGACCTTGGTGGAACCGCGGAACACTGCTCCGCGCGATTCTGCGCGTCGGGTCAGTGCCACGACGGCGCGGGACGCCTTGGCTAGACCGTCCGTCTCGACGTACAGACCGCCGAGGACACGCGAACGATCCAGCAGCGGGTGCAGTTTGGCGCATTCGGACGGGTCGATGACCGATCCTTCGATTCCCCAGGACGTGGCCCAACCCTGCTTGCGGTGCAGGTCGGCCAGTCGCTCCTCGGTGGTCGCCACTTCGAGGCCACCGAGCTGGTTGAAGCACCACTGCCCGTCCACCTCGAGGCCCATGAACTTCTCGACCGTGTACCGGGCGAGTTCGGTCATCGTCTTGGATGCGTTGGTCTGGAACACCAGTCCCGGTGCGTGCGAGGTGGATCCACCCGTGAGAGGGAGCGGCCCCTGATCGAGCACGGTGATGCGATCCCAACCGCGCGCGGTGAGCTCGTCGGCCACGTTGGTACCGACGATGCCGGCGCCGATGATGACAACTCTCGGTGAACCCATGGTGGTCCTTCCGTATCGGGGTGGAGAGATGGAGCTCGGCCGGGACGATCGACGGCCTGCACGACAACTAACCATAGATTGATATATCAAGAGTATGGGCAGGGATGGTTGCGGTCAACCCCCGAAATACCGATGGTGCGGGACGCGTGTGTACGCGTCCCGCACCGACGGCTCACTTCACTTGTCGGACTTTACTTTCGGCGGAGCCTTGGGGCTCTTGACGATGAACGGGTCGTTCGTGACGTCCTTGTACAGCGAGACACACGTACCGATCATCACCAGCACGAACGGTGCCGCCACGATGATGGTCATCGTCTGCAACCCGTTGAGGGCGTCCGATCCTCCCGTCCACAGCATCAGGATCGCAATGCCGCCGGTGACCACACCCCAGAAGGCGACGACCCCGCGGGACGGATCCAGGGTGCCTCGTTGCGACAGGGTGCCCATCACGATCGAGGCGGCATCGGCCCCACTGACGAAGAAAATGCCGACCAACACCATCACCAGCACGGACGAGATGCCTGCCAACGGGAAGTGGTCGAGAACCGCGAACAGCTGCGATTCCGGCTTACCGAGGGCCACCAGGTCTTCGGTCCCCTTCTGCTGCTCGCCGATTGCCGCTCCACCGAAGATCGAGAACCAGACCAAGCTCACCGACGTCGGGATGAGAATGACGCCGATGACGAACTGGCGGATGGTGCGGCCACGACTGATGCGAGCGAGGAACATTCCGACGAAGGGGGTCCACGAGATCCACCATGCCCAGTAGAAGATCGTCCAGGACGAGAGCCAGGACTCGGTCTCGGGACCACCGGATGCAGCCGAACGCGCCGACATGCCGGCGATGTGCGCGGCGTAGTCACCGAGGGTGGTGGGCAGCAGGTTCAGAATCAACACCGTCGGTCCGAGGACGAACACGAACAGCGCCAGCACGAGGGCCAGCACCATGTTGATGTTGGAGAGCCACTGAATTCCCTTGGAGATCCCCGACACTGCCGAGGCCACGAACGCAAGCGTCAGGATGGCGACGACGGCCACGAGCAGAAGAGTCCCTGCTTGGTTGACCCAGCCGAGAACCTCGATACCCGAACCGATCTGGAGTGCACCGAGACCGAGCGACGCCGCGGTGCCGAACATGGTGGCGAAGATCGCCAGAATGTCGATGACCTTGCCGATGGGGCCCTCGGCATGACGACCGATCAGCGGGATGAACGAGGAACTGATGAGCTGCTTGCGGTCCATTCGGTAGGTGCCGTAGGCGATGGACAATCCGACCACGGCGTACATCGACCACGGATGCAATCCCCAATGGAAGATGGCCGTCGACAGTGCCGTTCCCACAGTCGAATCGGTGATTCCGGGCGGCGGGGTGACGAAGTGAGTGAGCGGCTCGGCCACTCCCCAGAAGATCAAGCCGATTCCCATGCCGGCGCTGAACATCATCGCGATCCAGCTGACAGTGTTGAATTCGGGCTTCTCGCCGTCTTTGCCGAGCGGAATCTTTCCGTATCGGCTGAGCGCGAGCCACAGCGCGAAGATCACGAACCCGGTGGCCGAGAAGATGAACAGCCAGCCGACGTTCGTCACCACCCAGTCCAGTACGGACGCGTTGACGGACTTCATGCTCTCGGTGCCGAGGATGCCCCACGTCAGAATCGCGATGACGATGGCGGCGGTGATACCGAACACCACCTTGTCGGTGCGCGGTTTGCCCTCCTCTCCGTGGTGATAGACCTCGAGGGGGCCGTACTGATGAGGGGCATGTTCTTCGGGTGACGCGACCCGAGTCTTGTCGCCCCGGGGTTTGCTGTTCGTTGTCACATCGTTCTCCCTCCGGCTCTCGCCGAATAGGTATGTCGCCCGTGCACGCAGCGTGGATGGTCGGATAGATGCGCGACGCGTTGCTCTCTGCGCAACTTCGATTTGCTTGACCTCGAACAAGACTGAGCCGACCCGAGGGCTATGTCAAGAGATGGCACGGCGCATCGATGCATTCGACACGCTAATTCTTTACCGAACATGGGCTCTTACCTGCGAACACTCAAGTGAACGCGCGACACCCGAACCGAATTCGATACTCGCATTTAACATTCGATACTGTCCGGTAACTGATATATTAACTTGATTCCAACACCTGTAGCGACGTCGAACGCCGCTGCTCAACTACTCCCAGGAGCATCCACCATGCCGCAGCAGGTCCGCGCCGTCGTCGCCAAGAGCAAGGGCGCACCCGTCTCGATCGAGACGATCACCATCCCTGATCCCGGCCCCAACGAGGTCGTCGTGAAGATCCAGGCCTGCGGGGTCTGCCACACCGACCTGCATTACCGCGAAGGTGGCATCAACGACGAATTCCCGTTTCTGCTCGGACACGAAGCCGCCGGCATCGTCGAGACCGTCGGCGACCGCGTCGAGCACGTCGAGGTCGGCGACTTCGTCGTCCTGAACTGGCGCGCGGTGTGTGGGGAATGCCGGGCCTGCAAACGCGGCACCCCGTGGTACTGCTTCGACACCCACAACGCCGCGCAGAAGATGACCCTCGACGACGGCACCGAGCTGACTCCCGCCTTGGGGATCGGTGCGTTCGCCGAGAAGACCCTCGTCCACGAAGGACAGTGCACCAAGGTCGCTGCCGACGCCGATCCTGCGGTCGTCGGGCTGCTCGGCTGCGGGGTGATGGCCGGGCTGGGGGCGGCGATGAACACCGGCAACGTCTCGCGCGGTGATTCGGTGGCCGTGATCGGCTGCGGCGGTGTCGGTGATGCCGCGATCTCCGGAGCGCGTCTGGCGGGGGCGTCGACGATCATCGCGGTCGACCGTGACAAGGGAAAACTGGACTGGGCCCTCGAACTCGGGGCCACCCATACCGTCGACTCCTCGGTTCTCGACGCGGTCGAGGCCATCCAAGAGTTGACCGGGGGTTTCGGTGCCGATGTGGTCATCGACGCGGTCGGTCGCCCCGAGACGTGGAAGCAAGCGTTCTACGCGCGTGATCTGGCCGGCACCGTCGTGCTCGTCGGGGTGCCGACCCCGGAGATGACCCTCGAGATGCCGTTGATCGACTTCTTCTCCCGCGGCGGCTCGCTGAAGTCGTCCTGGTACGGCGACTGCCTACCCGAACGCGACTTCCCGCAGTTGGTGGATCTGTATCAGCAGGGCCGGTTGCCGCTCGAGAAGTTCGTGTCCGAGCGGATCGGCATCGAGGACGTCGAGGCCGCGTTCGACAAGATGCATCAGGGCACCGTGCTGCGGTCGGTCGTGGTCCTGTGAGCGGGACGTTTCGTGTCCAGAACGTCGTCACGTCAGGAACGTTCAGCCTCGACGGCGGCACCTGGGATGTCGAGAACAACATCTGGCTGATCGGCGACGACGACGAGGTGGTGATCGTCGACGCCGCCCACACCGCTGCACCGATCGTCGACGCCGTCGCCGGCCGCACGGTCAAAGCCGTCATCTGCACGCACGGACACAACGACCACGTCACCGTCGCACCCGAGCTCGCCGACTCCCTGGATGCGCCGATTCTGCTGCATCCCGCCGACGACATGCTGTGGCAGCAGACGCACCCGGACGTCGGGCACTCGCTTCTCGAGGACGGTCAGCGCGTCACCGTCGCGGGAACCGACATCGTGGCGCTGCACACCCCGGGGCATTCACCTGGATCGACGTGCCTGTATCTGCCCGAAGCGGGGGAATTGTTCAGCGGCGACACCTTGTTCTCCGGCGGTCCGGGAGCCACCGGACGATCGTTCTCGGACTTCCCGACCATCATCGGGTCGATCCGCGACCGATTGTTCGCGCTGCCCGCCGACACCCGAGTCAACACCGGACACGGAGACGGAACCCGCATCGGCGACGAAGCTCCACACCTCGAGGAATGGATCGCCCGCGGCAGCTGAGTGCGCTGATATATCAAAGTCGGCAGTTCCTACTCATTGGTAGTGCAGACTCGGCGCTGCGCACAGCCCTGACGGCCACTGTGCGCACCGCCGGGCCGGTGCCACCTCGCACCGGACGAACAGGTCCTTGCACGCGCTAACCACGTGTTCAGCTGGCAGAACGTGCGGTTTGTCCGAATCGAGTTACATCATGTTTCGCAGGGGTGAAAAGTGCCGTCTCCTATTGACACGATCTTGTGTCGATGTTCACACTGTTGTTGCGGGAAGTAAGACGTGTTCCGCATAGCGGTACAGAAAGGATCCGAATGCTCAAGGTGTGTCCCCTGGCCGACCTCCCGGGCGGCGAAGCTCTGCGCGTCGACACGACCCCTCCTGTGGCGGTGTTCCACACCGAGGACGGCGAGCTGTTCGCGATCGACGACACCTGTACGCATCAGGACGCGTCTCTCGCGGACGGATGGCTGGAAGGGTGTGCGGTCGAATGTCCGCTGCACGCGTCCACCTTCGACCTGCGCACCGGTGCCGTCGACGCTCCCCCCGCGAAGTTGCCGGTTCGTACTCACACCGTTGTCGTCGACGACGGCGTGATCTACATCGAGCTGAGCACCGCGACCCCCAATCTTCCGCCCGACGTTCGCAGCCGGCTGGCCGCTGAGGGACATTCATGAAGAGCGTCACCATCGTCGGAGCCTCCCTGGCCGGCCTGTGCTCTGCACGTGCCCTGCGGGCGGCCGGGTTCGACGGCTCGGTCACCATCGTCGGTGCCGAGAGCCACCGACCGTACGACCGCCCTCCCCTGTCGAAGGAGTACCTCGCCGGCGACGTGGACGCGAGCACTCTCGCCCTCGAGCCCGAAGACGAAGACCTCGACGCCACCTGGATTCTGGGGCGTACCGCCACCGCACTCGATCCATCGCGTCGCACCATCACCCTCGACAACGGCACGGAGCTGACCTCCGATGGCGTCGTCCTGGCCACCGGCTCGCGCGCGCGATCGCTTCCCGGTACCGATCACCTCGCCGGTGTGCACGTGTTGCGTACGATCGACGACGCCGACCGCCTGCGCGCAGAACTCGCGCCCGGCGCGCGTCTGGTCGTCATCGGCGCAGGCTTCATCGGAGCCGAAGTAGCCTCCACCGCAAGGAAACTGGGCCTCGACGTCACCGTCGTCGAAGCCGCCCCGTCACCACTCGCCGGACCACTCGGCGCGCGACTGGGTAGCGCGGTGGGCAATTTGCACCGCGACAACGGCACGACGTTGATCTGCGGAAACGCCGTCGACGGACTGACCGGCACGGACCGAGTGACGGGCGTTCGGCTCGCGGACGGTCGCCTTCTCCACGCCGACGTCGTGGTCGTCGGCATCGGCGGCATTCCGAACATCGATTGGCTCGGCACCAGCGGACTCGCACTCGGCAACGGAATCCTGTGTGACGGTGGCGGCGCGACCGCAGTGCCCGGAGTGGTCGCCGTCGGCGACTGCGCCGCATGGCTCGACTCGACCGGTGCCCATCGGCGCGTCGAGCACTGGGCCGGGGCGTCCGAACGACCCACCGTTGCAGTGGCCACTCTGCTCTCGGGTAGCTACGGCGGCCAACACGTCAAACCTCCGTATTTCTGGTCCGACCAGTACGGGTCACGTATTCAGTTCGCCGGCAGCGCCGGACCGGACAGTGAATGCACCATCGAAGAGGGCTCACCCGAGCTCGGGAGCTTCCTCGCCGTCTACCGCTCCGACGGACTTCCGGTCGGCGTACTCGGTGTCAATCAGGTTCGTCTGTTCACCCGCTGGCGCCGTCAGCTCTCGGCTCCCGCTCGCGCGGTCTGACCACACCCCGGCTGCTGTTCCACTCGTCGTATTCCACTATCCCAGTTGACGTCTCGTCACCGATCCACAAGATCGGCCACGTACGGAGGACCCCTTGACCACCATTCCCGACACCACGCCGCCCGCCACCTCCCTTCCCCTGCCCGAGAGTCTGATCTCCACCCTCCCCGGTCGCTACTACACCGATCCGGCCATCTTCGAGCTCGAGCAGGAGAAGATCTTCGAGGAGCTGTGGATCTGCGCGGTCCGTGCCGCGGATCTGGACAAGCCCGGTGCCTTCCGTACCGTGCAGATCGGCCGCGAGAGCGTGATCGTGACGCGCACCCGGACGGGGGCCATCAAGGCCTACCTCAACGTCTGCGCGCACCGCGGTGCACGAATCTGCATGGAGGACAAGGGCGAAGTCAAGCGATCCTTCCAGTGTCCGTACCACGCCTGGACGTACGACCTCGACGGAAAGCTCATCGCAGCACCGAATCTCACCAAGATGCCCGATATCGACCGGGTTCGCTACGGCCTGTCGTCGGTGTCCGTCGAGGAATGGCTCGGATACGTGTGGGTCAACCTCAGCGACAACCCGGCGTCCTTCGACACCACTGTGGTGCAGGACATCCGCGATCGACTCGGTGACGTCGAGTCGATCGATCGCTACAAGATCGAGGACCTGGGCCTCGGCAGGCGCGTGAGCTACGACGTCAAGGCCAACTGGAAACTCATCATCGAGAACTTCATGGAGTGCTACCACTGCGCTACCATCCACCCCGAGCTGACCGAGGTGCTACCGGAATTCGCCGACGGATACGCCGCCCAGTACTACGTGGGCCACGGAGCCGAATTCGGGGAATCGGTCAAGGGATTCACGCTCGACGGTTCGGAGGGACACGACTCCATCCCCGGAATCGCACCCGAACAGGACAGGCGCTACTACGCCATCACCGTCAGGCCGCAGGTGTTCGTCAACCTCGTCCCGGATCACGTGATCATCCACCGGATGTATCCGCTCGCCGCCGATCGCACTCTGGTGGAATGCGATTGGCTGTACCTACCAGGCGTCGTTGCCTCGGGACGGGATCTGCAGAAATCGGTGGAGTTGTTCCACCGCGTCAATCTGCAGGATTTCGAGGCGTGCGAACGCTGCCAGCCCGCCATGAGCTCCCGCAAGTACCGAGACGGCGGAGTGCTGGTGGGCAGCGAACACCACATCGGTATCTTCCACGACTGGTTGAAGAACCGCATCGAGGCCTGACCGACCCTGCCCCGCGCTCGGTGCCGATAGGATCGGTGACCATGAGTGTCGAGGTTGCGTCGCCGGGCACCCCCGGATCGTCGGGGGTGCCCGGCGAACCGGGGGCGACCATGGCGGACGCGGCCTACGCGGCTATTCGCGACAAGCTGATCATGCTGGCGATCAAGCCAGGTGAAGCCGTCGTCGAGTCGGCGTTGTCCGTCGAGCTGGGCGTCGGCCGTACACCGGTGCGGGAAGCTCTGAAACGGCTCGAGTACGAGCGCCTGGTGATCTCACATGCCCGCCGTGGCACCTTCGCAACCTCCATCGACGTCGCCGATCTGGGCGACATCTCCGAGATTCGCCAGCGCCTCGAACCCCTGGCGGCAGCGAAGGCGGCCACCGCGTCCACTGCGACCCAACGTCAAGTTCTGTTGGGCATGGCCGATCGCACCGAGAAGTTCGAGGCCGCGCCGCCGAGCCAACACGACCTGATCAAATGGGACGCAGAGGTACACCGCACCGTGTACCGGCTGGCGGCGAACCCGGTTCTCGAAGACGCCTTGATTCGCTACAACAATCTGGCCACGCGAATCTTCTGGTTGTTCATGGATCGACTGCCGCCGCTCGCCGATCATGTGGGTACCCACACCACGCTGCTCCGGGCGATCGCGGCCGGGGAAGCCGAGGACGCTGCGGCGATTGCCCGAGCCCATGTGACCGAGTTCGACGACGCTGTTCGCGCCGTCATCTAGACGTCACTGCCCGAGGGTGCGTACCACCAGGTAGGTGTCCGGTACGTATAGTCCAGGGGGTGGCAACCGACGATTCGACACGTGCCCCCGAGGGTGGCGTCCAATCCGTCGACCGCGCATTTCGAGTGCTCGAGGTCGTAGCGCGACTCGGGGAGGCGGGCGTGAGCGCCATCGCCACCGAAATCGGTGTGCACAAGTCCACGGTGTCGAGGCTGCTCGCGTCGCTCGAAGAACACGACATGGTGATGCAGACGCACAATCGCGGCAAGTACCGGCTCAGCCTCGGTGTACTGCGGCTCGCCGCCGCCGTACCCGAGCGCCTGGAGATCACCGAATACGGCCACGCCGTCTGTGAACGCCTCGCAGGCAAGCTCGGCGAGACAGTGAATATCGCTGTGCTGCGGGCCAATACGGCCATACACCTGGATCAGGCCCGCGGTCCCAGTTCGGTCGGCACCCACAACTGGATCGGGGAACAGACTCCCCTGCACGCCACCGCCAGCGGCAAGGTGTTGCTCGCCGCACTGGATGCCGACACCCGGAAGACGGTCGTCGAATCGCTCGACCTCCACCGATACACCGAGCACACCCTCACCACCAAAGCCGGTCTGACGGCCGAACTCGATGCCGCGGTGTCCCTCGGGTATGCAGTGGTCGTCGAAGAGTACGAGACCGGACTCAATGCCATCGCAGCTCCGGTTCTCGACTACACCGGCAAGACGACTGCGGCACTGAGCGTCTCCGGTCCGGTGTATCGCTTCGACGAGACCAGAATGCGGGCCATCGTCCCGGACGTACTGGCTGCCACGGCCGAGATCAGCGAGAAGATGGGCTACCGCGAGTCCTTCATCCCCTCGGCCTGAGCGGCTTCCGCACACTCCACCACGTTCGTGAGCAGCATTGCCCGCGTCATCGGACCGACGCCGCCTGTCGCTCCACTGATCCGCCCCGCGATCTGCTCGACGCCGGGGTGCACGTCACCGAGAATGCCCTCGACGGTGCGGGTGATTCCTACCGACAGCACCGTTGCCCCGGCACTGATCCAATCCGGTTGCACCAGATGCGCAACGCCCGCAGCGGCGATGACCACATCGGCGGCCCGAGTGTGCGCGGCGGTGTCCACGGTTGCCTCGTGACACATCGTGACCGTCGCGTGTTCACTTCGCCGGGTGAGCATCAACCCGAGCGGACGCCCGACGGTGATCCCGCACCCGATGATGCAGAAGCGTGCGCCGGTGATCGGAACATCATGGTGGCGAAGCAGTTCCAATATCCCGCGCGGTGTGCACGGCAACGGCCCGTCCATGCCGAGCACGAGCCGGCCCAGATTGGTCGGATGCAGCCCGTCGGCGTCCTTGCGTGGATCGATCAGTTCGATCACCCGATGGGTATCGATGTGCGGGGGAAGCGGCAACTGGACGATGAAGCCGGTGCACTCGGGGTCGTCGTTGAGCGCGTGCACCGCGTCTTCGATCTCCTGCTGGGTCGCGGTCGCGGGCAATCGCACCTGAATCGAATGCAGCCCCACCTCGGCACAGTCGCGATGCTTCGCTGCGACGTAGGAACGACTACCCGGATCGTCGCCCACCAAGATCGTGCCGAGACCGGGCCGAATCCTCTGCTGGGCGAGCCGTTCGACGCGAAGTCGCAGATCGTCCTTGACGATCGCGCTGACCGCCGTCCCGTCGATCTTGAGCGCTGTGGTCATACTGTGATTCCTCGGTTCGGCAGGCCCTGCGTTCTGATATATCAACTGTCGGCCAGGGTACGGCTGGTCGCCTCCGTCGGTCAAGAGCGGCGGTGTGGGAGGGTCGAGCCATGGAGCCCCTGCAGCCGATGCGGCCGGTCGACGTGCAGCGGGACGAGCGAGAGTCTGCACCACACTCGAAGGTGTGGGGTGCGCGCATCCTCCTTGTAGGACTTGTTCTGACGGCGGTTCTGGTCGAGGACGGACAGTCCTGGTTGGCCGTGGCAGGGGTATGCACGGCAGCGATAGGCGCGGCGCTGACTGTTGCGTCGACGCGACGAACAATGCGAGAGAACGCGGGCCGGCGAATTCCCTGGCTCGGTCGGCCGCCGATCGAACCCCGGCAAGTAGACCTACTAGAGACCTTCGGATTTCCGATGGTCGTTTTCGGTGTCGCAGTGGCCGCGAAGAGCGCATCAGTGTCGTGGTTCATCGCATTGCCGATCGTCTGCATCGGCGCTGTCGCGGTGCCCCTCGCGGGGCACGCATGGCACAACTACCGCGTCCGGAGGGATCAGCCCAAGGTCTGATGCCTGGTCAGATGCGAAGTTCGACGTACAGGCCGTGTTCGGAGGCCGTGTGAATCGGATATCGATTGTCGTACTGCGTCGGGTCGAGGTGAGCGTCCGGGTACGCACGCAAGAATGCGGTGACGAAAACGGCGATCATCGACAACGCGAACGACTTCCCCGGGCACGACCTCGGACCCTTGCCGAACGGCATCACCTTTGCCGAATCGACAACTGCACCATGCGCGTTCAGTAGCCGTGCCGGATCGAACGTGGGCCCACTCAGGGCATGAACTGCATGAATGTTCGGCATTATCAGCGTGTTTCGATGAAGCCGCACCACGCGGTCACCGACCTTCAGATCGAAATCCTCCGTGACTCGGCCGTTGAAGACCGATCCTGGCGTGTCGACCCGCAGTGCCTCCATCACGCACGCCCGCACCACCGCCGATGCGCCAGCAGATTCTGGGGCAACCGCGCCGACTTGGGTCTTCCAGATCGAATTCACTGGGGCCAGTATGTGTTTCAAGGTCGCGAGCACCGCGGTACGGGTGGTATCCACGGCGGCCACGAACGACGTCGCGGTGTCGTCACGGATGACGCCGGTGGAGAACCCGGAGTCACTGTGCAGCCGCGCGAGGTGACCCGCGACGGTCGAATCCGGTGGGTGAGCCGACATCTGCAGCATGTGCTGCTGCAGCGCGCGTGTGTTCGCACGCATCAGGCGTTGCTCGCGCGTCAACGGCAGGTGCTGCAGCCTCGGCTCGACCCTCATCGCGTAGGTGTTCGCGAACTTCCGCAACCGCAGAAAGTTCTCGTACAGCGCCTCCGCGAACGGGAGGCTGCACTCGCGTCCCTCCCGGTCGACGTACCGGACCGGCGCGAACGCTGCCTCACCCCACACAGCCTCGGCCACTGCCTCCCGGACACACACCGTGACGACCGGACGCAGATCGAGACCGATTTCACCGGAGTCGACCGGTAGATGACGATCCAGCGCACGCACGGTGACCTCGAGCGCGTCGCTCGAACCGGTTGCCACCACGAGGTTTCTCTTGCGTTCCTTGAAATCGGCTCGCGTCGACGACGCGAAAGTGACGGCCTCGGGGCTCAGCTGTCCGAACGAATGACGCGCCGCAGTATCTCGGTCGATGTGAACGCCCGCGACCTTGGGATTGACTATCGCGTCGATCGCCCGCCGGGACAGCGCATACAACTGCACGCGACTGCCCCGCCACGTGCCGATGAAATCCGAGGTGCCGTCGCCGATGAAAAGATGGTCTCGGGTCAACTTGTGTTCGATGGCCCCTGAGACCCCGAATTCGGCCGATAGCGGCAGCGCCCCACCCTCGAAGTGAATCCCCTGCCGAATGTAACTGGAGCGCTGCGCGAATACCGAGCTCACGTCATCACGGCTCCTCGACAATCACTCCTGCCGCCACTCGGCTGCTTCGGCCAGCTTAATCGCGGGTCGAGCGGCGCAAGGAGGATCGGAGAGAGTATTTCGGCGATACTGGAAACCATGATTCGCAACGTGGTTGTCGGACGCCTCCGTGCCTCGACCGATTCCGAGCAGGCCGACGCAGATGCGGCACAACTTCGGGACGGTCTCGCCGGAATCGCGGCGTTGAATCTGCCCGGCCTGCTCATGCACCACAGCGGCATCGATCTCGCACTGCGCGAGGGCGGTTGGAGCTTCGCGATCACCAACGACTGGCTCGACGCCGACAGCTACCGCGTCTACGACCTCGACGCCGAACACAATGTTCACCGTGCCCGAATCGCCGAGGTCTGTGACCACATTGCTCGAGTGCAGTTCGAAATGTGAGCGAGCCGAGCCTCCGGATCTACATCTCCCGCTATGCGAGATCCAAGGCAAGTGCTCGGTGGTCGGACACCTCTGGTTTCGCGACGATCTCGAAACTTCGCACTGCAGTCGGATCGGACACCAACAGATAGCTGGCGCTTCGAACTCGTTTTGTATAACTGGACGCTCG
This sequence comes from Rhodococcus sp. 15-649-2-2, assembly GCF_002258645.1. NCBI lineage: Bacteria > Bacillati > Actinomycetota > Actinomycetes > Mycobacteriales > Nocardiaceae > Rhodococcus > Rhodococcus sp. 15-649-2-2. Next base: position 161,323 of record NZ_NPFM01000017.1, on the reverse strand, counting down.
CGTGTCTGCTTCTCCCACCAGGTCGGTCATTCCGTGCTCGGCCAGCAGTGTGAATGTCTTGCTCGACGGCAGCAGGTTCAGGTCGCCGCAGAGCACCATGGCGTCGCTCGACGGGCGAACATGTTCGACGACCTCGACCATCTTCCGGGCCTGCTCCAGCCGAATGGGACTGTCGTCCTTGCCTGCTGGATCACGCAGACCGTGTAGTTGGATGACGGAGACAAACCTGTCGCCGACGCGATCGCGAACGGTCACCGTCAACGCGGCTCGTGGACGGTCGTCCACGTTCCACTCCGTGTGATCGACGAACCGTGAATGCACGAACCGCGCGTCGAGTCCGACGACAGGAAAGTCCTCACGCACCCAGGTCGCAATCCCGAAGTCCTGTCTCAGTTCCACGCCGTCGGCGTCGGTGACAGGTCCGGCGTCGTTGGCGACGAAATACGGCGTGTATCCGGACAACGCGGCGGACACGTCGCCGAACAGATCGAGCCGCTGCGGCAGAGTGCGCTCACCGTCGGCGAACGTTGCCCAACCCGATCGATTCGGAGTACGAGTGACTTCCTGAAGGCAAATGATCTCGGCATCAACGGATTTCAGCCATCCCACGAGCTCGTCGTACATGGCACCGCCCCACGCATTGATCGAGATGATCTTCACAGCACGATGATGGCAGATGTGGCGTAACTCGCGCGCTTCATTTTCGGTTACGACGAGTAGACCCCTGACTCGACTGCTAAATGGACCGGACGTAACGTCATCGGCAATACGCACTATCCGTGCGAATAGCGCACCGAAGGAGACGCCGATGCCCGATCCAGATGCGGGAACCATTGCCGAGGTTCAACTCCTGTACGGCAGGCAAAGCCACGCAATCGATTCCGGACGCGCAACGGAATGGGCAGAGACATTCACCGCAGACGGCGTCTTCGACTCGCCCAGCTACCCCGAACCCGAGGTCGGTAGGGACCAGCTGACCGCCTTTGCCCAACGCTTCTTCGACAGCGCGGCCGACGCGAACGAGAGGCGTCGGCACGTCATCACGAACATTGCCGTCGATCTCGTGAGCGTCGACGAACTGACAGTCGACTGCTACCTCCAGATCATGGCAACACCACGTGGCGGCGAGACTCGGCTCGTTCGGTTCACGTCGGTCCGGGATCGTGTTGTACGAGTGAATGATCGGTGGCGTATCCAGCACAGGACCGTGTCTCGCGACGACGCCTGACACGACCCTCAACCACCGGCTAACGAAGCAAACGCCCCAACCGTGCCGCCGCAGCGACGACGGCCGCACCGAGTTCCTCTTCGTCGTCGATCTCGAACACCGACGCACCCACACTCGCCATGGCGTCTCCGCGGCGACCCGGCACCACGGCGGACACTCCGCCGACCGATGGAATCACTTCACCGTGGGTGACCGCATATCCGACGCTTCGCGCCCTCGCCACTTCTGCACGTTCGCCATCCGCCGGGGGCAAGGACGCAAGCATTGCCAGGCCGGCAGATCCTCGGTCGATCGGATCGACCTGCCCCCCACGGAACGCAACGTGCACCTTCGCGCCTCGTGGCTCGACAACCATCAAAGCCCGGACCTCCGTTGAATTTTCGCGAACGACGAGATGGACGGTCGCTCCCAGCTGATCCGCCAGTTCTTCGAGAACGGGGCGCGCCACGGTTCGCAGATCTTGCTCGACGGGTTCGGCGAGCGCCACCAGCCCGGCCCCGAGCGAAATGCGCTTGAAGTCGTCTCGCCGGCACAGATGATGAGCCTCGAGCGTGCGAACCAGCCGGTGCGCGACGGTGCGGTGCACACCGATTCCGTCGGCGATCTCGGTGATCGACAAGCCATTGGGATGTTCGGCCAATAGCTCGAGCACGGCGAGGCCGTGGTGCAGCGTTTTGGACATCCCAGAATCGATGGCCACGGAGTGACTGCCGTCCATGCGGCGTGGATCGGTGTCGGTCATGAAGCGCCCCCTATTGACGAGTGTGAGGTGGACCACCTACAGTTCGACGTGAATCGCACACTGCGTGCGATTATCGCACACAGCCTGAATCGCCGCAAGCTGTCCCCTCGGACCGCTTCGCAGGCTCGATCACGATCTTTCGCACGAGGAGAACGCCATGAACAATCCCAATCCAGGACGCGTCGTCGATCGCACGATGACTGCGGTCTACCCCGAACTAACAGGCAAGGTTGCTGTTGTCACCGGGGCCGCTCAGGGAATGGGATCGGTGTTCGCCAAGGGACTTGCGGCGCGCGGCGTACACGTCGTCGGTGCCGACATCAACGACGCTCGAATGAAGGAAACAGCGGAGCAACTCAACACGGAGCTGGCCACCGACTCGCTGGTCGAGCAACCCGGAACGATCATCGGCGCACGAGCCGACGTCACCGTCGCCGATGATCACGAGGCTCTCGCCCGAACCGCTCTGGCCGAATTCGGGCGGATCGACTTCTGGATCAACAACGCGGGGATCTTCCCGTTCGCGTACGCCGCGGACATCACCCCCGAGCAGATAGGTGCCACGCTCAGCGTGAACGTCGAAGGCGTTCTGTTCGGTTCGCAAGCAGCAGGTCGCCATATGCGCGAGGGCGGCGCGATCGTCAATATGTCCTCGGTATCCGCGCTTCGCGTCCGTAAGGGCCGCGGTGCCTACTGCACGTCCAAAGCGGCCGTCGCCCACCTGACGGAATCCCTTGCCGTCGAATTCGGAGATGTGGGCATTCGCGTCAACTCCATTGCACCCGGCTACATCGACACCGAGATGACTCGGTGGGTGCAGGAAGATCCCGAAGCGCTGGCCAAGGCACTCGATTCCGTTCCCCTGCATCGACTCGGCGCACCGGAAGAAGTCTTCGGGCCGCTCCTGTTCCTACTGTCGGACAGTGCTCGCTACGTGACCGGGCACAGCATCGCGGTGGACGGCGGGTCACGACATGTCTGACACCGACTACGACGTCATCGTCATCGGCGGTGGCGGCGCGGGGCTTGCCGCGGCAGTCACTGCAGCCGAGAACGGTGCGTCCGTCATTCTTTTCGAGGCGCGCAAAGAACTGGGCGGATCGACGGCACTGTCGGCCGGATTGTTCACCGCTGCAGCGACAAGCGTGCAACGCTCCCTCGGAATCGACGACAGCGCCGAGAAGTACTTCCAGCACTACATGGATCTCAATCAGTGGATGCTCAAACCCGGCCTGATCAGAACCTTTTGCGAGCAGGCAGGACCGACTCTGGAGTGGCTGATCGAACTCGGATTGGACATCCCCGCAAGGACTTCCGGAAATGCACACCAGCCGGGCCTGAGCCAGGCGGGCGTCGAGGACGTCTGGAGAGGTCACGTTCCGAAGGATCAGGGGTACGGCCTCGTCCAGGTGTTGGACGCCGCACGCCGCAGGCACGGAATCGAGGTCGTTCTCGACACTCGTGTGCAAGCGCTACTCACCGAGAACGATCGGGTCGTGGGAGTCGTTGCCGATGATGTCGAACTCCGTTCTGCGGCAGTCGTCGTGGCGTCGGGTGGTTTCGCCCGGGATCCCGAGCTGGTCGATATTCATTTTCCAGCTGCCAACCGGGCCGGCTCCGCTCTCTTCGTCGTTGCTGCCGAGGGCAGCCGCGGTGACCACCTTCGCTACGCGCCGTCGGTGGACGCGTCCATAGCAGGTCACGGGTGGGGACTCATGCTGCCCACCGTCTACTTTCAGCGCTACCACCACTGGCAGTCGGGATTTCCCCCGAAATCACGTATTCACGTGAACGCCGCGGGGCGTCGATTCATGGACGAAGACGCCTCATACGCGGTCTCGACCGGAATCATCGACGGTCAGGGTGGCTCGGCCTGGATGATCTTCGACGACAACGCTCGACAGAATCTGCCTGCGGGATATGCCGATTGGGCACCCGATCGTATCGAGGACGAGGCGGACGCCGGCCGGACACTTCGCGCATCCTCCCTCGCGGAGCTGGCCGAACTCATGGCGGTGCCCGCCGCGGCTCTCGATTCCACGGTCGAGCGATGGAACGCGCATCTGCCCCACGGCGAGGATCCCGACTTTCTGCGCCATCGGACACTCGCCAACAAGGGCAGTACGTCGAATCCCGAACCCATCGAGACCGCCCCCTTCTATGCCGCACGAATCCTCCCCGCCGAATTGGTCTGCACACATGCAGGTTTGGAGATCGACTCCGATTCCGCGGTGCTGACAACACGCGGCACCCGCGTACCCAGCCTGTTCGCTGCAGGCGAGGCAGGAGCGGGAGTTCTCGGGCAGAGGTACGTCGGTGGCGGTAACGCTGTCGCCAATGCACTCACCATGGGCCGGATTGCCGGTCGAAATGCCGCCCTTCACACCGTCGATGCACAGCCACTGACGGCCTGACCACCCCCGACCTCGAGGACACCGATGACTACGAACGATCGCGCCGTGCAGCCCGAGTCGGACGCACGAGCCCCCAGCACGAACCCGAAACAATCTCCCCTGACAGTGATCCGGGCCGCTGTCGTCGGAACCGTCGTCGAGTACTACGACTTCGGCATCTACGGCTACATGGCCACCACCATCGCCGCGCTGTTCTTCGTGTCCGACGATCCGACGGCCGCCCTTCTCGGTACGTTCGCGGCGTTCGCCGTTGCCTTCTTCCTTCGCGTTCCGGGCGGAATCTTCTTCGGACACATAGGCGACAAGTACGGACGCAAGAATGCGCTGTCCTGGACCATCCTGCTGATGGTGATCGCAACCGCCGGAATCGGACTACTCCCGACCTACGTAACCCTGGGAGTGTGGGCCACCTCGGTTCTCGTCCTGTGCAGATGCCTGCAGGGATTTGCTGCGGGTGGTGAGCTCGGAGGGGCCAACGCGTTCGTCTCCGAGTCCGCGCCGACGCGGTGGCGTGCGACCCAGACGTCGATGGTCAACACCGGAACCTACATCGGATCGTTGCTCGCCTCGCTGTGCGCACTGGCACTGAACTCCGTGTTCACCGACGAACAGATCCTCTCCTGGGCATGGCGAATCCCGTTCCTGCTCAGCCTCGTGATCGGCGGTGTCGGCATCTGGATCAGGAACCGTCTCGACGACACCCCGGAGTTCAAAGAGCTCGAGGACAAGGGAGAGACCAAGAAGCTCCCCATCTCGGAGCTACTGAGCACCTCGGGCGGCAGCGTCGTGAAGATCATCCTGCTCGGTGCGCTCATCACCGGTGGCTACTACATCGCATCGGTCTACGCCGCCACGTACCTCAGGACCGAGGGCGGTCAGACCTCGCAAGCAGCATTTCTGTCGACCTCGCTCGCGTTGGTTCTCGGAGTGATCACCCTGCCAATCTCGGGCTACATGGCCGACAGATACGGGCGGAAGCCCGTCCTGTTCGCGGGCAGCTTCGCGGCCATCGTTCTCGGTGTCCCGATGTTCATGATGATGGCCGGCGGCACGCTGTGGCAGGCCGTCGTCGGGCAGTCGGTGCTGTTCATCGCGGTGTCCGTCGTCAACGGTGCCTCGTACGTGACCTACGTGGAAATGCTCAAGACCTCGGTGCGGTACACAGGCCTGGCCCTGGGTAACAACACCACCAACATGTTGCTCGGTGGCACAGCACCTTTCATCGCCACGTACCTGATCTCACTCACCGGAAATCCACTCGCACCCGCCGGGTACTTCGTCTTCTGCGCCGTCATCACCTTCGCCACGGTCTTCTTCGTGACCGAGACGAAGGGGACCGAACTGAAGACAGAGTGAGAGGCCCTCGCATGAACTTCGAGAACAAGACGATCGTGGTGACCGGCGCAGGGAGCGGCATGGGCCGAGTCGAATCGAAAATGCTGGCGGCCCGGGGAGCCAAGGTGTGGGTCACCGATATCTCGAAGGCCACAGGCGAAGCGGTGGTGAAGAACATTCTCGATTCCGGCGGTCGAGCAGAGTTCTACCAGCTCGATGTCACCGCACCGGACTCGTGGACGGCACTGGCGAAATCCATCGAGTCATCGGATGATGACCTCGACGGACTGGTGAACAACGCCGGTGTCAGTCACCGAGCGGGTATCGAGGACACGACCGTCGACGACTGGCACCGCGTCATGAACCTCAATCTGAGCTCGGTGTTCTATGGAATGAAAGCTTGTGCGCCACTTCTCAAACGGGGTAGCGGTGGTTCGATCGTCAACGTGTCGTCCATTGCCGGAATGCTCGGCTACTTCGCGGCAGGTTACGGCGCCAGCAAATGGGGCGTGCGCGGCCTGTCGAAGGTAGGAGCACTCGAATTCGCCCAGTACGGAGTTCGAGTCAATTCGATCCATCCCGGCCTGGTCGACACACCGTTACTGCATTCCGGCTCAACGGCTTTCGTGGAGACCAGCCTGCAATCGGTACCCGCGGGGCGCGTCGCCGACGCCGAAGAAATCGCAGAATCGGTCGCGTTCCTGCTGTCGGATTCATCGCGGTACATCACCGGCACAGAAATCGTCGTCGACGGTGGCCTGACCTCCGGCGGGATCTACCACCGCATCACCAACGAGTTGAAAGCCGGTTGCTGATGTCGAGTGAAGACCGAGTGGCGATCACCGAGGTGCTGTATCGATACGCCCGGGCCGTGGACCGCAAGGACTTCGAGAGCCTGAGGAGGTGCTATTTCCCTGACGCCGTCGACCACCACGGGGGCTATGTCGGCACGATCGACGGTCTGATCGAGGACATCGAGCTTCGTCATCGAACCATCGACAGCTCGATGCACTTCATAACCAACGTCATCATCGATCTGGAGCCGTCCGAACAGGTGGCCGACGTCGAGTCCTACTGCCTGTGCTACCTGCGGCAAGAATCCGAGATCGGATCGTCGACGCACGTCTTGACGACCGTGAAATGCCGATACGTGGACCGCTTCGAAAGACGGGACAGCGAGTGGCGGATAGCCGATCGAGTAGTCGTGTTCGACGAGTCCCTGTGCACCACTGTCGAAAACGTGCTCGACCCGGGTTGGGTCACCTCCCGCCGTTCCCAAGCCGACCCGGTATTCACACGTGGGGCCCGAAACAGCGGGTGACAAGTTGCGAACGCCAAGATCCGTTGGGTATCTACTATGGAGGCGACGTCATCGTCCAGCTGCGCTGACAGGTTCTATTGGCACGTTCGCGCTGCACTCGATTGGAGACTCGGTGAAACGTAAGTCCGCTTCTCAGTCGATGTTCCGCGACGGTGCCGGAAGCCTGGCGTTGGTGGCGGGCATCGTGGCAGTCATCTGCGCATTCGTGCCGTTCGTCGGAGACTTCGTAACCATCCCGGCCGGAATCGTCGCGGTGATCAGTGGCTGGATCGGTCTCGGCCGCGCGGTCGAGGGCGACGCGTCCAACGGTCGGGAGGCAGTGATCGGTGCGGCGCTCGGGGGTGTCGGATTGTTCATCGTGTTTCTGACCTTCGCGGCATCGTCCATGTGATCTCAGGACCGTTCGCTCCCGGCCGCGAATTCAGTTGTTGCGGAGTCCCGGGGTCATCGCGATGTCGGTTACTTGTTGGACCGTCAGCACGCGATCGGCGGATACATCGACATGGCTGCCGTCGGTCGCGTATACCTCTACGCGACTTCCTTTTTCGGATGACCTGACATCGACGACGGTGCCGTCATTCAGTGTGCGACGCTCATCGACGTACCCCGCAATACACGCCCCGACGGGTTGATCGGATGTCGACAGCGTCACGTTCACGTCGCCCACGGCCCCGCCCAGCGCGATTCGCCCATATGCAATGGCTCGGGTATCGAAGGTCAGCGGTGGGAACATCGCATCGGGCTCCACCGTGGTCCCAGCGGGCAGTGCCTGAATCAAGGCGGCGGATTTGGCCGATGCGTCGAACCCCGTGGGGACAGAATCAGGGCCGGCAATTGCGTAATTGATTCTCTGCATATCCTTGGGCAGGAGGACCTCCTCGCAGCCGGGTATCGACACGGCGGCGGGTTGGGGATCGTGCAGTAGACCGGCGACTACGACGCCGGCCGCCACGGTGCCGACGATCACCACCACTGTCGACCACACCGACTTCGGGTCACCTGGATTTGCCATCCTGTCAGTGTCCACTGCCGACGACGACCCGGCGAACCCTGACCGACGTCTCTCAGCGTCGCCCCCGACGGAAGGGGGGATGTAACGAGCGATGACCGTCCGTCGACCTAGGGCTATGAAGATTCGACGGTTTGTCCGTTACTCGCCTGTCGCATTCGCTCTCTGTACAGCGGCCGCAGTGCTCAGCGCTCCCAGCGCGTCGGCCGAAGTAGTGAGTCTCGACATACTTCCCGGTCTGAGTTTCGGGCAGACCACGTTGTACGGGGTCGGATGCACGTACGTCGCCGTCGCTCGCACCGAACAGCTGATCGAACCGCGCGTCGACATAGCTCCGTTGGATGCCGAGTCCGCGATGCCGATCGAGGACTTCGTATGGCAGTTCGATGGATACTTCAGCACTCCAGTCGTACTCGGGCACAAAGCGACTCTGTGGACACCTACCACCCCCGGTCAGCATTCATTGATGGCGTACCAAACGTCGGCCGGTGGCCCTGTTGCAACGGTGAACGTCAATCCAGCCACCCCGGCTGGGCCGCTGTGCTTCGTCGCGCCCTAGGTGTCGGCACCACCGCGTGTCAGCATCGAGTTCTATGACATGCGGGGGCGAGGCAGGCTTATCGCCTGGACCGTTCGGCAAACCCTGAAGCCACCGCTCCGACCACGAACACGGATGCAGTCAGCATGATGTTCAGACACAGGCTGAAGCGGGAGTCGAATGCCCATTCTCGCGGAACCAGGTTCTCGACGTCGTAGAGGTTCGACACCAGACTCGCAGCTACCGCGACAGCTCCTACTGCCGTCAGTAGGAGTGATCTCAGACCGACACCCCACACCAGAACGGCCGCCGATAACGTCAGCAGGGGCACGAGCCCTCTGATGGTCAGATTGCCGAAGTAGAACAACAGTCCGCCCTGCAGCAGAACGATTGTCAGGACTGATGATCCGAGACTTGCAACGAGCCACAGCCGAACCTTCGATGTGATGCCTGATCTACGTTCGCTCCACCCGCAATAAACCGCGACAGCCCCGATGCACACCGGCACGGCAATCAGCCAGTACAGACTTGTTTCCGGTGCTGTGAGGAACGCAGATCCGCCCACCCACATCGGATCCGACACCGACTCACCGGCCTCGAACGGCTGCCGAACGTAGAACGGCACAGCACCGACGAAGAGCAGTGAGAGGAACAAGAGAGGGACGGCCAATCGCGGGACCACGGCTCTCGGCGAAGCGTCGGACTCACTCACGGCTGCCGTTCCACCCGATCGATCGCTCACGTTGCCTCCTCCAGGGATGACAACAAACCCTACGCCCGGTTTGTTTGGCTTGTCCAGATTCCGGTCGGACAGGGAGTGAAACCACGCAACACGTATGGAACCGGAGTGGGTTCGCCGTGGACGCGACAGTCGTCACCACCGCGGAGACATGTCCTCCTGAGATGCAGCAGTCACTTGCGCCCTCTCCGTCACTGGGTACCGCTCACACCGTCCCGCGTCGCGCGGTGCAGCAGCGCCAGCAGCTCCGACGACGGGTACACCGTCACTCCGCGTGCAGGGAAAATTCGCGTCATAAGGAACTCGTGCACGTCCTCCTCAACGTCGGCGCACGCGTCCGACAGCACGCTCACGCGGTAGTCCAGGTCGCTCGCCGCGTACACCGTTGCCGCCACCACCGCCGAGGTCGCGACACCGCAAACCACCACTTCGTCGATGGCGTTGCTTCGGAGCACGAGGTCGAGGTCGGTGGATGCGAAGCCGCTGGTTCGGCGTTTGAGCACCACGCTGTCCTGTGGTCCGGGCACCAACCTCGGATCGGTCAGCGTCGCATCCGAGGTGTCATGAAACAACTCCCCCATGCCGTGGAACTGTGCGAACAGAGCATTGTTCGGATGGACGTCGGATCCGTTGGACCGCAACCCGGCACGCAGATGCACGATGTGCACTCCTGCGCGCCGAGCTGCGGGCACCACGGTTTCGAGGATCGGAACGACGGGTGCGGCAAACGGGAAATTCTGTGTGATCCCCGATTGGACGTCCGCGACGATCAAGGCGGTTCTCGTCACGAGTGGGTCCTTTCAGGAGGGTTCACGATCGTGCGCACAGGCTGCGCGATCACGGTTGCATGGACGGATCTTCGGCGTCGGTCCTCGACCCAAGGGCCTCGGCTCGGCGTCCGACGGTCAACAAGATCACGATACCCCCGACCATGACGGCCGCAATGGCCAACAACGCGTAGGTGTAACTGCCCGTGGCTGTTTCGATTGCGCCGGTGGCGTAGGGCCCGATGAAACCGCTCAAATTGCTGACCGAGTTGATCAATGCGATTCCGGCTGCTGCCGCAGCACCGGTCATCGACATGGCCGGGATGCGCCAGAACTGCGGCATCGCGGTGTAGATGCCGGAGATGCTCACGCACACAGCGACGATGAACAGCGGCCCGTTCTGTGCTGTTGTCGCGCCGATCAGACCGAGGACACCGAATGCCATGGGTACCGTCGTCGAGAACACCGCTGACCGCTTGCTCGCTACGCGAGACCACAAGATCATGACGACAATCGCGGCTGCCGATGGGATCGCCGCGAGCAGAACGCTCGAGACGTTCGCTGCCGAACCGATTGTGCTCAAGAGGTTCTCGATCATCGTCGGCAAGAAGAACGCCAGAGGATAGAGTCCGAACACGATTGCGAAGAAGGAAACGGCGAGTGCCCAGGTCCGCTTGTTGGTGAGAGCTTCGCGCATGCCTGTGAGTCCACCGTGTGTCGTCTGCGTGGCAGCCTCTGCTTCGAGAATCCCTTCTATGTGGTTCTTCTCGGCGTCGGTCAGCCATTTGGCATTGGCGGGTCGATCGGGAAGGAAGAGAAAGATGACGACACCGACGAGGACTGTGAGAAGTCCCTCGACGACGAACAGTGAACGCCAACCGGCGATGCCCAGCAGCGACTCGCCCCACTTCAGCAAGGCTGCAGCGATCGGTGCACCGACGATGCTGGACAAGGGAATTGCAAGGAAGAACGCAGACATTGCCCATGCCCGTTGCTTCTTGGGGAACCAGAACGTCAGAAACAGAAGAATACCCGCGGCAAGTCCTGCTTCGGCGAACCCGAGGATGACGCGCGCGATGTAGAGCTGGGTGGCGGAATGGACTGCACCGGTGAGCGCGGTGACGATTCCCCACGAGACGATGATTCGACTGATCCAGATTCGTGCGCCGAATCGGCGCAGCATCATGTTGCTCGGAACTTCGACCAGGATGTAGCCGAGGAAGAACAATCCCGCGGCGAGACCGAGCTGCGCTGATGTCATACCGAGATCCGCAGTCATCGGTTTCGCGATGTATCCCAGGTTTGCGCGGTCGATGTAACTGATGACGTAGGCGACGCCGACGAGCGGGATGATCCGGACGGCGATCTTGCGCCACAGTTGACGTTCGACCTCCTCGTCGAGGGGCGCGGGTGCAGGAGTGGTTCCGGTCATGACAGTGGCCTTCCTGAGGAAGAGGAGGTCGAGCTGAGTGGGTTCATTCGGGCGTCTCGGGTGGCGTCGACGAGGATGGTGAGCGCGTCGGCATCGATGGCGACGCCGTAGTCACGGAGGGCCCCCGCGACGGTCACCTTTCCGTCGATGACGTCGTCCAGTACGCGTTGTGGGTCACGGGAGTAGGGATTTCCGTATCCGCCGCCACCAGCGGTGACTTGTCGGTGCCTGCTGCCGGCGGAGACCGTCAGGTGAGGTTTGGCGGGGAGTAGCTGCTCGGATTCGGTACCGAAGTCGAGGACGTTCTGCGACGGGGCACCACTACCGCCGCCGTCCAGTCCGTAGGGAACACTCAACCGTCGGTCGGAACGGATCTGCACGGTCGCTCCGTCGTGCAGCACTGTCATGTCGCGGTAAGTGGACACGCCGCCGCGGAACGCGCCCGGGCCACCGGAGTCCGGCAGATACCCGTATCCGTCGATGCGGATGTGGCCGGATTGCTCGAGCTCTTCGATCGGCGTGTTCGCCAGGTTCGCCCCGAGTGGACTGATCCCGTCGTTGCCGTCGCCGGTCGGAGTTGCGCCCCACGATCCACAGAGAATGTCCCACAGGATCACCGAGCGGCCATCGGCCTCCGTGATGCCGACTGCGACCGAGTTCGGTCCACCGTCGCCTGCTGCGGGGACACGATCCGGGAAAGCAGGCGCGAGAGCCCCCAACACGGTGTCGATGACGCGGTACGCAACGAGACCTCGGGCTCCGCGCGCAGCGGGCCGTTGTCCGGACAGAATCGAGGCCGCGGGAATAACGAAGGTGAACGGGCGGTAGAAACCGCTGTTGGCCGGGATGTCCGATCCGAGAGCCCCCTGCAACGAGGCGTAGCAGGCGGATCGGGTGAACGAGGCCGTGGCGTTCAACGCTGAGGCCACCTGAGGCGATGACCCCGTGAAATCGAACGTGATGTCGGCTCCGTCGATGGTGACGGCAACTACGAACGGGATCGGGTCGGACCCCAGGCCGTCGTCGTCGATCTGATCCTCGAACGTGTAGTGGCCGTTGGGTGCTCGGTCGAGTTGGCTGCGCACCAGCGTCTCCGAATAATCGAGCAATTCGTCGACCAGCAAGTCGAACTCGTCGCGCCCGTACTTGTCGGCAAGCCCCTGCAATCCGATACCACCTGCGTGACAGGCCGCGAGCTGTGACTCCAGATCGCCCCGAAGTAGTTCCGGCTCACGTACGTTGCGCAGAATCAGATCCAGGAACGTGGCGTTCGTTGTACCGGCCGACACCAACCTGGACGGCGGAATCTGTACTCCTTCGGCGAAGATCGAGGTCGACTGCACGGCCATCGAGCCGGCGGCCCAGCCACCGACGTCGGTGTGGTTGACGACGGTGACCGCGAATCCAACCAGCGATCCGTGAGCGAATGTCGGTGCAACCGCGAAGATGTCGGGCAAGTGCATGCCACCGAGATCGGGGTCGTTGAGGATGTACACGTCACCGTCGGTGATCGAGTCGCCGAATGCGTCCATGATCGCCGCCATCGCATCCGGTATGGACCCGAGGTGAACGGGACACGTGTTGGCCTGCGCGACAATCCGGCCGCTTGCGTCGCACAGTGCCGCCGAGAAGTCCATGCTGGATGCGACGATCTGTGAGTGGGCGGTGCGCAGGATGGTGATCGCCATCTCGTCTGCCAGCCCGGAGATCGCGTTACGGAAGACCTCGAATGTCGCGGCATCGCGAAGTGTGTTGTTACTCATGCGCCGATCTCTTTCTTCCAGCTGATGACGATGTTGCCGTAGGTGTCCAGTCGCGCCGTGGCACCGGGTGGCACCAGCGTCGTCGAATCCATGTCCTCGACAACGAGAGGCCCGGGCTCGGCGGTGTTGCTCAGGTGCGCCCTTGTGACGACCGGCGTTTCGACCGGCGACCCGAAGTAGCAAGTACGCCAGCTCCGTTCTCCGGGATCGGTGACGTCCGGGAGGCCGAGCGCACGGTCGATCGTGACCGCGCTGCGGACGAACCCACGGACTCGAACGTTGACGATTTCGACGAGGGCATCCGACCCCGACCGGCCGTAGGTCTTGAGGTGCTCGGCATGGAACCTGTGACGTGCTTCGGCGAAGGCGGTATCGAGCGGACCGGCCGGCAGCGTGATTCGCAGATCGAAACGCTGTCCGTGATAACGCATATCGAAGATGCGCTCCAGCTCGACATCTCCTTCACCGAGATGAGCGCGCACAGCCGCCGACATCTCGTCGAACTTGGACTCGAGTTCTGTGAGCGACTCGAGTTCGTCGCGGTAGGGGGTGACGACCTGATGTTCACTGTCCGCGACCAACAGTCCGAGGCTACTGAACAAACCGGTGTGCACGGGGACAACGACGGTGTCGATGCCGAGCTCGCGGGCGAGGCTCGCCCCGTAGAGCGGTCCCGCACCACCGAACGCGACCATCGTTGCATCGCGAGGATCGCGGCCGCGCTCGCTGGTCACGGCTTTGACCGCCTTGGTCATACTCGAGATCGCGACGTCATACGCGCCGCGTGCAGTGGATGCGGCATCGCTGTCGATGCGCTCGGCGACGACACCGAGCACCTTCTCCGCGAGCGCGGGTTGAATCGTCACCCTTCCACCGGCAATGGAACTCGGATTGAGGTATCCGAGAACGACATTCGCGTCGGTCAACGTGGGTCGATCCCCTCCGTGGCCGTAGCACGCCGGTCCTGGGCGGGAGCCTGCGGAGCTCGGGCCGACGTGGAGCGCGCCGGCGGCGTCGACGTCGATGATGCTGCCGCCGCCCGCTCCGACCTCGGCGATGTCGATGGACGGGACCCGAACGGCATAGCCCGCACCCTTGCTCATACTGCGCGTGATGTTCATGCCGCCGCCGACCTCGTAGTCGTTGGCGACGAATGGTTCACCGTTCTCGATCAGCGATGCTTTTGCTGTGGTTCCACCCATGTCGAAAGCGACGACATTGTCGAGATCGAGCAGCTGAGCAAGTTTCTGTACGGCGATGACGCCGGCGGCGGGCCCGGACTCGATGATCTGAACGGGTCGCTCGACGACGGACGAGGCGTCGAGCAGCCCTCCCGAAGACTGCATGATGGAGAACGGTGCGTCGATACCACGCTCGAGCAGAGAGGCGGCCAGAGTGGTCACGTAGTCGTGGACGACGGGGCCGACGTAGGAGTTGACCACTGCGGTGCTGCTGCGCTCGAACTCTCCCGGTTCAGGCGAGATGTCCACCGACGCAGTGACGTACACGCCGGGAAGTAGTTCGCGCAGGCGATCCGCGACAGCGCGTTCCGGTGCGGGTGCGACGTGCGAATGCAGAAGGCAGACGGCGACAGCTTCGATTCCGTCGGAACGAAGCTGCGCTGCCAGTTCGTTCAGCTCTTCGGCATCGACCTCGCGAGTAACGTCGCCGTCGGCCTGTATGCGCTGATCCAGCTCGTATCGATGACGGCGAGGCGCGAGTGGAGTGGGTTTGCGCCACGACATGTCGTAGAGCAGCGGCCGTCGCAGTCGTCCTAGTTCGAGCACGTCGCGAAATCCTGCGGTGGTGACCAATGCTGTACGGGCACCACCCATCTCGAGAATAGCGTTGGTTGCAACCGTCGTCGCATGCAGGATGGCGTCGATGTCGGCCGACTCGATCTGGGCCGCGTCCATGGCGCGGGCAACGCCGTCGATGACGCCGGTACCGAAATCCGGCGGTGTCGACAGGACTTTCATCGGCACGATTTTCGAGTTCGGACCGAGCGCGATGACGTCGGTGAAGGTGCCTCCGATATCGGCACCGATGCGCCAGGTGGCGGCCGAGCCTCCGGGAAAGTCCTGCGATTCTGGGTGTTTCATGATTCTCCTGATCAGGTGGACACCACTGTGTTGGCGTCGCGCGCTCGGACGGATCGGCAGCCTAGGTGCCAGACATACGAGCCTCGGGGAGCGCAGTGTGTGCTGCGTCATAGCTACCTTAGACCGCATCAAAGATATCAACAAGACGTATTGATATCTTTTACCTGTATGTCACACGCTGTCGTGCGTTGTACGTTGTGTGAAACATGGTCGACCGATGAGCAGAAGATGGGTGTCATGAGATACGAGCCGGCGATATTGCATCCGAGAGACGGGCACGGTTCGATGATGGATCGCGCGTACCTCTCGCTCAAGCGAGACATCATCGAGCTGGTACGCCCACCCGGGCAGAACTTCACCGAGTCCGATGTCGCCGGCGCACTCGGGCTGAGCAAGACGCCGGTGCGTGAAGCGCTCGCGCGCCTGCACCGGGACGGCCTCGTCACACCGCTGCCGCGAGCGGGCTACGTCGTCTCGCCGATCACTCTCGGGGACGCGGCCGACCTGTGCGACATGCGCACACTCCTACAAGGCGAGGCTGCCGCACTCACCGCGGCCAGGGGACTGCCTTCGGATCGCCTGGATCGCCTGATCGAACTGAGTGTCGACGACGGGTACGGAGAGCTCGGTGGCCCGCATCTCGACATGCGTCTTCGTGAGAACTACGAGTCCGAGGCCATCGTCGCGAACGGGTGTGGAAACGAGCGTCTCACCGCGAGCATCGTCGACGTATTCGACGAAATCGAACGCATCGTGCGATTGGCCGTGCGGTTGTCGCCGTCGATGCCCCCCTCGCGCATCGACGAGCGAAAGGCGATCGTCGATGCAATTGTCGCGCGAGACCCCGAGGCGGCACGGTCGGCCATGCGACGCCGAACGCTGTCCGCACGACGTGAGATCGTCGACGCACTCACGACGAGTCACGCGGTGACGTCGACCCCGATTCTGCTACCGCAGTCGACCGACCTCGCCTGATGTGAGGAATGCACCGACTCGCTCGCCGAGCGCGGTAACCGAGCTGATATCGGCACCGTAGATCAGTCGGACGTGACCGGCCGGCGCGTGGAATCCGTCTCCCGACAGCGCGGTGATGCCGTGGTCGAGAAGCGATTCTTCGAGCTCGCAACCGGTGAGACCGGATGCCGACAGGTCTGCGAGGAGGAACACCCCCGCATCGGGGATTGCCACCGGAACTCCGGATCGAGCAAGGACGCGGACGAGTGCGTCTCGGCGCTGCTTCATCGTCGCGAACTCGACGTCGAGCCAGTCTTGCGGGCCGCTCAGCGCTGCGACTGCGGCCGCTTGGGGAACGGACCCTACGTCGATCGCGTCCCACTCGAAAGCAGAATGAATCGTATTCAGCGTCGGGGTGGCGGCGTGTACGTAACCCACCCGCCAGTTGGTGAACGCATAGTTCTTGCTCAGGCTCGTGACGGTGACGATCCGATCGGTCGAGGGTTTCGTGCTGTCGGCGAGACTACGAAGCGGAACGTAGCCGGGACCGGAGTGCACGTAACGCTCGTAGGACTCGTCGGACAGCACGTAGAGATCGTGCTGCTCGGCCATGTCGACGATGGCGCGGAGCACCTCGACAGTCGGAGTGTTGCCCGTCGGGTTGTTGGGATTGCACAGCAGGATCGCTCGCGTGTTGCTGTCTATCGCATCCCGGATCGCCGCCGGGTCCATCGCCCATCCATCCGATGAGGACGTGGCAACGTACTTCGGCTGCGCGCCGGCCGACCTGAGCATCCCGTCGAAGAAGTAGGTCGGGGTCGGCACGATCACCGAGGCACCCGGCGCGACCAGTGCCCGGAGCGCGACGCTCATCCCGTGCTGAGCACCGTGTGTGACCAGCACTTCGGATTCGGGATCGACCGTTATCGACTGCGTTGTTCGGAGGGCGTGGGCGATGGCCTCCCGAAGCGCGGGCGTACCTCTGGTCGCTCGCGCATGCGGTTGTGCAGCAGCGACGCGGGCTGCGTCCACGACATGCTGCGGCATGGGAAGCACGGGCACACCGCGAACCGGGACGAGGTCCTCGCCCTTGTCGATGCGAGTCTTCACGCGTTCAGAGAATGCGAGTGCAGGTAGTCGCATGGTCCACTCCTTGAGATATATGAAACAGACGTTGATATATTACCGACACGATACCTCGGCCATCGTTTAACAGTTCAGCCTTCCAATTGCGCGAGCGGTACCCCAAGTCACCTCATCGGCGCACGCGAACACGCGTCACCCAAGCGCTCACGGACGATGGCGTCCGCCGCTTGACCGGCCAGTATTCCCTGATCCTGTTGGCGCGCGAGAATGCTCGCGACGGTAGCGCCGATGCGTTCGACTTGCGCGACGACCTCGCGGCGGGGCTTGTTCTCGATCTCACCGGCCCCTTGGATGAGGCCACCACTGTTGGAGACGAAGTCCGGAACCCAGACGATGCCCTTGTCGTGGAGCAATTCTTCGACGACCGGTTGTGCGAGCTGGTTGTTCGCCGCTCCGCACACCACAGTTGCATCGAGAATGCGCGCGGTGGTGTCGGTGAGTGTGGCGCCCATGGCGCACGGCGCGTAGATATCGATGTTCTTGTCGATGACTGTCTCAGCAATGGCCACACCCGGGAAATCGGATGTGACACGTTGTAGAGCGGCGGAATTGACGTCCGAAGCGACTATGGTTGCCCCGACCTCGGCGAGCAGCGCGATGAGGTTGTATCCGACCTTGCCTGTCCCTTCGACACCGACTCGCCGTCCGGCCAGATCCGGAGATCCCCAGACCGATTCTGCGGCAGCAAGAATGGAGTAGAAGACCCCTCGGGCGGTGAGGGGGGCGCTGTCGCCGGATCCTCCGGCTGCGGAGGTGCGTGTAATGACGTGGTCGGTCGAGCGTCCGATGATGTCCATGTCGTCGGAGGTAGTTCCGACGTCGCCGGCGGTGATGTATCGACCGCCCAGCGTCTCGACGAATCGTCCATACGCTTCGAGTAGTGCTGGGGTCTTGACCAAGGCTGGGTCGCCGATGAGAACGGCCTTCCCCCCGCCCAGTTGCAGACCTGCAGCAGCAGCCTTGTAGGTCATGCCGCGGGAGAGGCGGAGTACATCGGTCAACGCAGCGCTCTCGTCGCGATACGGAAAGAAGCGCGTGCCTCCCAGGGCAGGGCCGAGGGCGGTCGAGTGGATCCCGATGATCGCCTTCAGTCCAGTTTTCTCGTCCCGGCAGAACACCACCTGTTCGTGCGGGGAATCATCGGCGAAGTCCGGTCGGTCGAAAACACCGGACACAGTAGGGAGAAGAGTGTGATCTACAAGATCGGTGGTCATGAATATCGCTCCTGGTTTCGGGGGTGTCATTGCTCGTGTTCGGCCGGGTGTCAGACGCAGATATCTAGTTCGACCCGAGTGAAGGGGCCTCGATGCCAAGCCTTTTCAGCGCGCCGAGGTAAACGGTGATATTGCGCATCTTGACGTCTTCGTAGCCTCGGACGACGTCAGCTGCCTGAGCGAAATCGACTGCTGCGCTGTAATTCTCAGCTGACAGTGTTGCTGTCAGCTCGCGCACGGTCTTCTCATAGTGCGCCAGTAGAATTCGTTCGATGCGACGGACTTTGGCGTATCCGAACGGATCGAACGGCGTGCCGCGTAGGAATCGGCCGCGGGCGAGGAGCTTCAGCAATACGTGGCTCCTGGGTCCCATGCCGATCTTCGTCTTGCGGCCCAGGGCTTTCAACGCCGGCGGATGCAGCTTGTAGGTCAGGTTCCGGCCGCCGGGAACCTCGGCGGCGACCGAGGCGACGAATGCAGGGTCGGTGAGCATTCGTGCGACCTCGTACTCGTCCTTGTACGCCATCAACTTGTGCAGGACGTGCGCCACCGCGTCGGTGAACTGCGCGCCGTTGCCCACGGACCGGTCGGCATCCCAGACCAACTGAAGTGTGGACAGGTATCGGCGCGCATGACCTCTGCCTTGATACGACATCAGCTGTGCTGCACGCTGTTTCACAAGGTCCCGTGTGTCGCCCTCGATCGTCAGGCCTTCGAGCAGGTCGGCGGGAACCTCGGTGTCGCTACGCGTGGATACAGCGGTCGGTGTCACCGCGTCCGAGAAAATCTTCGGCTCGGCCACGTGAGTGCGGCCCCAGCGGAACGCAGCGACGTTCGCCGCCACGGCAACCCCGTTGATGGTGATTGCCTCTTCGATCGATTCCGCGGGAATCGGCAGACCACCGGCTTGGTAAGCGGCACCGACGAGAAGGAAGTTGGCGGCCGCGGTGTTGCCGAAGAGAATGTCCGATGCGGCGAGAGCGTCGAAGGCGTAGATGTGCGCGGACCGCGACGCAAGGCGGCCGGTGAGGTCGTCGTCGGCCGGGTACTGAACCGATGGGTCGTAGACCATGTCGCCGGTGGCGGTCTTGCTCGTGGACGCGATCGTGACGGTGCGGTCGGCATTGCCGTAGCCGACGTTCTTGACGTCGGCAGCGGTCAGGAGATCGAAAGCGAGGATGCAGTCGGCCGAGGATGGGCTGATGCGGTTCGACGCTTCAGTGCGTTCGGTCGACAGCCGTAGGTGTGAGGTGACGGGGCCGGCCTTCTGACTCAAACCGGTTTGGTCCAGTCCCTCGACATGAAGACCCGCGCGCAGCGCCGCCATACCGAGTACCTGGTTGACCGTAACGATTCCGGTGCCACCGATTCCGGCAGAGAACAGGTTGTGAGTTCCGGTCAACGCAGTGCGTTTCGGTTCAGGTAGGTCCGGCGGCTCAGGAACAGCCTGGCGTGCAGGCTTGGTGCCCTCGGGGATGTCGACGGTCACGAACGAGGGGCAATCGCCTTCGAGGCAGGAATAGTCGGTGTTGCACGAGCTTTGGTCGATGGTGGTCTTGCGCCCGAATTCGGTGTCGACCGGTTGCACCGACAGACAGTTGCTCTTGACGCCACAGTCGCCGCACCCTTCGCAGACGGCCTCGTTGATCACCACACGGGTGCGGCGTGGGGGAAGGTTGCCGCGCTTGCGCTTACGACGCGCTTCGGCAGCGCATTGCTGGTCGTAGATCAGCACGGTGACACCGGGTGTGTCGCGCAGAATGCGCTGAGCTTCGTCGAGGCGCTCACGTTCCCACAGTGTCGTCCCGGCAGCGAGGGAAGCGCCGCGGTGACGTTCGGGTTCGTCGGCGCAGATAATGATTTTGCGGACGCCTTCGGAGACGAGTTTGTGGGTCAGTTCCGGAACGGTGAGTCCGGCTTCGGCGTCTTGGGCTCCGGTCATGGCGACAGCGGAGTTGTAGAGGATCTTGTAGGTGATGTTCACCCCGGCAGCAATGCAGGCTTGGACTGCGAGTTGGCCGGAGTGGAAATAGGTTCCGTCGCCTACGTTCTGGAAGATGTGGTCGACATCGGTGAAAGCGGACTGACCGATCCACTGCGCGCCCTCCCCTCCCATCTGGGTCAGCCCTGTCACCTGTGAATCGGTCCGCGAGGACATCGTGACGAGGGTGTGACAGCCGATGCCGCCGCCGGCGAGAGAACCTTCGGGTACCGCGGTGGACCGGTTGTGCGGGCACCCCGAGCAGAAGTACGGCGCCCGCTTGGCGGGCAACACGGTCAGATTCAGCACGGAAGGTGGCGGTTTCGGCAGGTCGGCATACCCGGTGAGAATCCGGCGCAGCGGACGTACCAGTCGTGCGGCGGTGAGCTCCCCGTCCGACGGCACGAGGGCCTTGCGGTCCGAATCCTGTTTACCGACGACACGAGGGGCATCGGTCGATCCGTACAGTATTTCTTTGACCTGCGTTTCGACGAACGCCGTTTTGTCCTCGACGACCACAACCGCTTCCAGACCGTCGGCGAACTGCCGAATCTTTGCCTCGCCCAACGGGAAAGGCATCCCGATACGCATGACACGGATGCCGAGACCGAACAGCCGCTCGGAATCGAGCTCCAGTTCGTCGAGAGCCTGACGGACGCTGTCGTAGGCAGTTCCGACTGCCACGATGCCCAACCGCGCGCGCTTCGGATCGATATCGATGCTGTCGATATCGTTCGCTTCGTTGAACCGGCGCACCATTTCCCAGCGCGGGCCGTACATATCGGCCTCGGCGAGCAGGCTGTCAGGAGGGGAAGCGAGAATGCGCTGACGGTAACTCCACGGCCGACCCTCCCACTCGATCTCGGGTCGCTCGATGGTGAAGTCCGCAAAGTCTCGTTCCATAGTCCAGATACCGTCCGCGACATCGGCAACGAGCTTCATCGAAGACCAGCACCCCGACACTCGGGACAACTCGACGCCGAGCAGGCCGAAGGCGATCACTTCCTCGGCGTTACGCGGAAAGAAGATCGGCATTCCCAATGCGGCCAAGGACTTTTCACTCGCCGCGGGCACACTGGACGACTTCGCTGCTGGGTCGTCTCCGACGAGCACGAGCGCACCCCCCGAGGGGTGGGCACCGTACATGGTGCCGTGACGAAGCGAATCGCTCGCTCGGTCGAGGCCGGGCCCCTTCCCGTACCACACACCGACGATACCGTCATGCGTGCGTTGACCTTTCGGCAATTCCATCTGACTGCCCCACACCGACGTGGCGGCCAATTCCTCGTTCATGCCGGGCACCAGACGTATATCGTGCTCGTTCTTCAACTCCGGGATCCCGGCCAGAAGACGATCGAGACCCGCCAGGGGGCTCCCCTGATAGCCGGACACGAACGTCGCAATACTCCTGCCGGCCCGGCGATCACGCTCGTGCTGTTCGACCAGCTGCCGCGCGATTGCCTGCACGCCTGTCATCAGAACAGGGCCGGACGTGATCCGGTAGCGATCGTCGAGGTCGACGGCGCGGGGAATGGTCCGGGATTCTTCGACCTGAGTCATGAGGTGAGTCCAATCGGTGCATCTGACGCGGAAGCAGCACTGCAATTACTCGGCTAAGACTGCATCTGTACCCTCGAACGATCAACAGATTGCAGTGCAACTATTCATATCGTTCAGTCAGTAACGGCGATCACGTTTGGAGTTGGACCAAATGCTCAACATCGACCGGCTCGACATCGAGTTGCTCGGTGCCCTCTCACGCAACGCGCGGATGGGCATCATGGAACTGGCGTCCACTCTCGGAGTAGCGCGAAACACCGTCCAGGCGCGGCTGAGCCGGATGATCGAGGAACATTATCTGGCCGGGTTCCGGCCGGACATCGACTTGGCCGAGGTCGGAATCGCAGTACAGGCGTTCATGGCGTTGGAGTTGCAACAAGGCAGGCTGCAGCCTGTGGTCGATGCACTCACATCGATGCCCGAAGTACTCGAAATCCACGCCACGACAGGCCGTGAAGATTTGCTCGTTCGTGTCGCCACCACCACCCAAGCCGAGCTACAGGACCTGATCCAGAAGGTGGTATCGGTGCAGGGCGTTTCGCACTCGAGTACAACTCTCGCCTTGACCACGCCGCTGCACTACCGAATCCAACCTCTGCTCGAGCATCTCGGTCAGCAACGTGGATGGGGACGATCGACCCCCATTCCCCGGTGACCCCCCCTGACCACGCCCCTTCGTAGCCGCGCGCAAGCGTGCGTTCACTCAATGGACACTACGTCTGAAAGTGGCCATCCTGTGAGCACTTCAGGTGGGATCCTTTACCGAAAGCTGAACGTGTAGTTCTCTGTTCGAGATGCGGCGTGTGGTCGCACAATGAACGGGCAGGAACAGAATCATGACCCAAAAAGTGTGGAAGTCCGCCGCAGACGCGGTCGCGGACATCGGCCGTGGGGCGACCATCGCGGTCGGCGGCTTCGGGCTGTGCGGTATCCCCGACGCTCTCATCGAGGCCATCGCGAACACCGACGCCGACGAGCTCGAGGTGTTCTCCAACAACTGCGGCGTCGACGGCTACGGACTCGGAATCCTGTTGGCAGCGGGACGTATTCGCAGGGTCACCGCCTCGTACGTCGGAGAGAACAAGGAGTTCGCCCGGCAGTACCTCGCCGGCGAACTCGAGGTCGAACTGACCCCTCAGGGCACCCTCGCCGAACGACTTCGCGCCGGCGGCAACGGCGTTCCCGCATTCTTCACCCCCGCCGGGGTCGGCAGCCCCATCGCCGACGGCGGAATGCCGTGGCGCTACAACGCCGACGGCTCGGTATCCATCGCATCGCCGCCCAAGGAAACGCGAGTGTTCGGCGACAAGCGGTACGTACTCGAAGAGTCGATCAATGCCGACTTCGCTCTGGTGCACGCCGAAACAGGCGATACAGCAGGCAATCTGGTGTTCGACAAGACCGCGATGAACTTCAATCCTCTCGCCGCGATGGCCGGCAAGATCACCATCGCGCAGGTCGAGAACCTCGTGGAGCCGGGCGAGATCGACCCAGCCCACGTACATCTGCCCGGAGTGTTCGTCCAACGCGTCGTACACACCGGGCCACAGGACAAGCGCATCGAAAAGCGCACCGTCAGTTCAGGAGTGCGAGCATGAGTGCAGGATGGACCCGCGATCAGATGGCCGAACGCGCCGCAGCGGAGATGATCGACGGCGAATACGTCAACCTCGGCATCGGACTGCCGACGCTGATCCCGGGATATCTGACCGACGACGTCAAGGTGACCCTGCACTCGGAGAACGGCATCCTGGGCACCGGGCCGTACCCCTCCGAGGACAAGGTCGACGCCAATCTCATCAACGCGGGCAAGGAGACCGTCACCGTCAATCCCGGTGCCGCGTACTTCGATTCGTCGCTGAGCTTCGGAATGATCCGCGGCGGCCACATCGACACGGCAGTGCTCGGCGGCATGCAGGTCTCCCGCACCGGCGACCTCGCCAACTGGATGGTGCCCGGCAAGATGGTCAAGGGCATGGGCGGCGCGATGGACCTCGTACACGGTGCCCGACGCGTCATCGTCGTCATGGAACACACCGACCGCGACGGCAATCCCAAGATTCTCGACGCCTGCACTCTGCCTCTCACCGGCCAGGGCGTCGTGGATCGCATCATCACCAACTTGGCCGTCATCGACGTCGTCGGCGACGGCACCCTCGAGCTGGTGGAACTGGCACCCGGCGTGACCACCGAAGAAGTCGAAGCAACTACCGGAACCGAATTGAGAGTGGAATCGTCATGACCAAGTCTGTCATCGTTGCCGGGGCGAGAACCCCGGTCGGTCGCTTGTCCGGATCGTTGAAGGACTTCTCGGGTTCCGATCTCGGCGGTATCGCGATCAAAGGGGCACTGGAGAAGTCTGGCGTCGCACCTGAGCTCGTCGAATACGTGATCATGGGACAGGTCCTCACCGCAGGTGCCGGCCAGATCCCCGCCCGGCAGGCCGCAGTCGCCGCCGGGATCCCGATGAATGTTCCGGCACTGACGATCAACAAGGTCTGCCTCTCCGGAGTCGACGCCATCGCGCTGGCGGATCAGCTCATCCGCGCAGGCGAGTTCGAGATCGTCGTCGCAGGCGGCCAGGAGTCGATGACGCAGGCACCTCACGTGCTCGAGAAGTCCCGCGCAGGCTTCAAGTACGGCGACGTGACGATGAAGGACCACCTCGCGTACGACGGTCTGTACGACATCTTCACCGACCAAGCAATGGGTGGGCTCACCGACGCTCGCAACAACGGTGCAGTTGCGAGCACGCGTGAGGAGCAGGACGCCTTCGCGGCGGCCTCTCATCGACGTGCGGCGACGGCTTGGAAGAACGGCGTCTTCGACGATGAGGTCGTTCCAGTGAAGATTCCACAGCGCAAGGGCGATCCGATCGTCTTCGGTCAGGACGAAGGCATCCGCGCCGATACCACCACCGACACACTCGCCAAGCTCCGTCCGGCCTTCTCGAAGACCGGAACCATCACCGCGGGTAACGCGTCGACGATCAACGACGGTGCTGCTGCCGTGATCGTGATGAGCAAGTCCAAGGCCGAGAGCCTCGGACTCGAATGGCTCGCCGAGATCGGTGCACACGGTGTGGTTGCCGGCCCCGATTCGTCGCTGCAGTCCCAACCGGCCCGCGCGATCTCAGTGGCGTGCGCCAAGGAAGGAATCGACCCGAAGGATCTCGATCTGATCGAGATCAACGAGGCCTTCGCCGCGGTCGGTATTGCCTCGACCCGTGAGCTCGGCATCGACGAGGACAAGGTCAATGTCAACGGCGGTGCCATAGCGATCGGGCATCCGCTGGGAATGTCCGGTGCACGTATCGCACTGCATCTGGCGCTGGAGTTGCAGCGCCGCGGCGGCGGCATCGGAGCGGCCGCTCTGTGCGGCGGCGGCGGCCAGGGCGACGCCCTGATCGTGCGCGTTCCGAAGAGGTAGACCCCACGGACTCGAAGCGGACCAGAACAGCCACGACACTACGGATTTCGAGCCAGTAACTGGAACTGGCTCCGTCGCGGTATCACCACCGACTCGCCAGTCCAGTGATCCACAGGCTTGAGCCCGTCTCTTCGACGACCCCGTTCCGAAGCACCAACCAACCTCCACCCCAGCCCGCTGTCGTCCGAATCGCTCGACACTTTCCCTGTCGGAAGGATCGCTCGTGCTGAGTGGGAGGCACATCAGGACATACAAAAATCCCCTGATCTGCAAATGTACGCAGATCAGGGGATTCTTTCTGTGCGCCCGAAGGGATTCGAACCCCTAACCTCTTGATCCGTAGTCAAGTGCTCTATCCGTTGAGCTACGGGCGCATGTTCAGTTATCCAACTGGTCTAGCTGAACGGTAAGAATCTACCGTTCGTGGCGGAGGCGAGAGGA
Source organism: Rhodococcus sp. 15-649-2-2 (assembly GCF_002258645.1). Lineage (NCBI taxonomy): Bacteria > Bacillati > Actinomycetota > Actinomycetes > Mycobacteriales > Nocardiaceae > Rhodococcus > Rhodococcus sp. 15-649-2-2. Next base: position 135,208 of record NZ_NPFM01000017.1, on the reverse strand, counting down.
TTTGAACCTCCGGTCCCGGTGAAAGGACAAGTCATTAGCAGTGACTCCCATTCGGCCGCTCTGGCACGCCTCCTAGGCTGCCGGCCCTCTCGGACCGCCGAGGAAAGAGATTACACACGGCAAAGGCCAGAAGGCAAAACGGCTGGTCGACGCCTCAGGTTCGCACGGCGTTCGCGTAGAAGATGCGTGTTGCTCGTCAGCGCATGAAGCTGTCGAACCAATCGAAGATTCGAGTCTGAGCATCGACCAGAGCTGCCTCGGCCGGGTCGGTGTGGTCGCTGCTGCCCGGTTGCTCCCTGGGATGGTCGGCCCGATGCTGCACACCCGAATAGCTGACGATGTTCGTGGCCACTGAGGCACGCGTGGCAGCGTCGCGAAGGGCCTCGATGTGATCCGGTGGGGTGTGCGGGTCGTCCTCGCCGTAGAGACCGAGCCAGGGTGCCTGAAGCTTGGGTGCAGCCTCGACCAACGCGATCGCATCGGAGTTGAGCGGTTCGACGATGCCCGCTGCGGCAACACTGACCGCCGCTCCGACCGGACGGCTGGTGGCCACGATCAGAGCTGCTGTGCCTGCGTCGTCGAATCCGATGACCCCGACACAATCGGGATAGACCCCGCGCTGCACCAGCCAGTCGGAGGTGGCGTCGAAGTCTGCGAAGAGGTCGTCGCCGAAGACCTCCTTGTCGTCGCTGTGACCCCGGTGAAAGAGATTCGGGGCGACGGCGAGCCAGCCTTCCATCGCCAGCGCACGCAATAGGTCGAGCAGAGACTGGGGAATTTCACGAGCCTCGTGCAGCACGACGATTCCGCCGCGCGGTGTGCCCTCCGGCTCGATGGCCGTCAGAGGCACCTTCTCTCGTGGGGGAGACTCGTGCGCGGACGTATCCACCTCGTCGTCCGCGCCGACTGTGGGCGCGGTGGCGGACCGAAGGACTGCGACGTCGCTGAAGATTCCCGACATACTTATCGAAGATAGGACGATCGGTCCGGTCGTGCACAGCAATAACACGGACGCGTAGAAGTCAACCCCGAACCTGAGCGCATAATGGCAGCCGTGACCGCGCACATCCGCCCCGACCTCGACGCCATCCCCGCTTACATTCCCGGCCGTAGCTTTCCGGGGGCAATCAAGCTGGCGAGCAACGAAACAACGCAGGGCCCGCTGCCCAGCGTGCATGCCGCTATTGCCGAGGCCGTCGGAGGCGTCAACCGCTACCCCGATATCCGGGCGACGGCACTCGTCGAATCCCTGGCGAAGAAGCTCGGAGTAGCGACCGAAAATGTGGCCGCAGGTAACGGTTCGGTTGCACTGTGCCAAGAGGTCGTTCAGATCACGTGTGGCCCCGGCGACGAGGTGCTGTTCGCATGGCGTTCGTTCGAGGCGTACCCGATCATCACGCGAGTTGCCGGTGCGACGCCCGTGCAGGTTCCACTGACCGCAGACCACGTGCACGATCTCGACGCGATGCTCGCGGCCATCAGCGACCGCACCCGCCTGATCTTCGTGTGCAACCCCAACAATCCGACGGGAACCGTCGTCCGGCGCGCCGAGCTCGAGGCCTTCCTCGACGCGGTGCCGTCGAACATCCTCGTCGTACTGGACGAGGCCTACTTCGAGTACACCCGTCCCGACGCTGACGGCGATCACGTCGATGGCGTGGAACTCGCCCGTGGACGACGCAACGTGATCGTGCTGCGCACCTTCTCGAAGGCGTACGGTCTCGCCGGCTTGCGGGTGGGCTATGCGGTAGCCGACCCGGACGTGATCACAGCATTGTCCAAGGTGCGCATCGCCTTCGCAGTCAGCACGATTGCGCAGCAGGCAGCGTTGTCGTCGCTCGAGGCCTCGGCGGAGCTACTGGCCCGCACCGACGCCCTCATCGTCGAACGCGACCGCGTACGCGACGCTCTGGTCGGAGGAGGCTTCGACGTCAACGCATCGCAGTCCAACTTCGTGTGGCTGCCGTTGGCCGAGAGGTCCGGTGCATTCGCGTCGGCTGCAGCCGAACAGGGTCTGCTGCTGCGCGCCTACGGAAACGACGGCGTGCGGGTCACCATCGGCGACCCGCACGAGAACGACGCATTTCTGAAGTACGCCCTACAGGCCTAGCGCGCGTTCGAGCGTCGGCCAGGATTCACGCAGGTCGTCCTGCCAGTACGGCCAGCCGTGAATTCCGTAGGGGCGATAGACGGTTGTCGCAGGGATGTCCAACGCGCGCAGTCTCGTATCGAACACTGTCGTGCAGTACAGCGCGGCGGCCTCGAGCGGCCCGCCCATGAGCGCACTCTCCGGTCCGCTACCGCCGGGACCGAGTTCGTACGGGCCGGGCAAACCGGCACCGACGGAGATGTAGACGTCTTTGCCGCGGAGGGCCTCGGCGTTGGCGGATGGGTCGTGCTGCACCCACAGAGGGTCGGTGTTCTCGCCCCACATGTTGGACGCGTTTCCGCCGTTGGTCGCGACGGTAGCGCGCACCGCGTCCTTGAAGTTGGTCTGCGAGTTGTCGTAGCAACCGCTCAGCCCGGCAACGCCGGTGTAGAGCTTGGGGTGACGCGTGATCAGATCCATCGCGGCCTGCGCGCCCATCGAGACACCCGCGATCGCGTTGGTGCCGTTACCGGAGAAGCGCGCATCGATCAGCGGCGGCAGCTCCGACGTCAGGAACGTCTCCCACTTGTTCACACCGAGCACTGGATCCGGAACATTCCAGTCGGTGTAGTAGCTGCTCGATCCACCGACCGGGAGCACCACGTTGACCTGCTTGTCCGCGAAGAAATCGACGATGTCGGTCTTCTGCGTCCAGGTGCTTTCCTTGTAATCGGATTCCTTGCCTGCACTCACACCGTCGAGCATGTAGAGCGTCGGGCGGGACACGGCCTGCGCGGCCGGAAGAAGAACCTGGACCTGAATGGCGCGGCCCATGGCGGGCGACTCGACCCACACCGCAGCGCGGCGGTCGGTCAGCATGTCGACACGATCGATTCGCGCCGAAGCCGACGGCAAGGACTGGGCCTCCATGCTGGGCACTGCACCGCCACCATCGGAACTGCCGGTACCGGGCAGCGGCTGCGCCCCGGCGAGACCCGACCCCAGCAGGGAAACTGCCAGAGCAGTTCCCGCTACTGCCAACACACGACGGTGCATCTGATCTGCCATCCTCCCCAGGCGCACCCTCGCGGGCGCAACACAAACAACATCCGTTACACAACGTACCCACCGCTGCGCAGACACGCCGAAGCCTGTGGGTCCGCTCACAGTAGCCGCGAAACAACGCGTACAAAAGTCTGCGTAATCCTTTGTTACATCTACTGAAGATATAACGGTCTACCTGGTCCGATGTACCGAATCTTGCGGTCGTTCGGGAGGCACTCGATGTGACATTCGGTGGACTTTTCGGGGGTCGATGTCACATCGAGTGGACTTCCGTGGTGTCGACTCAGCCGCGGCCGGTCTCGCCCTGCAACTTGTCGATCATTTCCGACGCCTGAGCCTTGTTCAGATCATCGGGGACTTCCTGCCCGGCTTCCTGAGCGAGGGTGCTCAAGTAGCTCTTCTGCGGCCCGGTCATCGGCTCGTCGCCGGTGACCCAATCGTCGGGATCCTTCTCGGGGTTCTGGTTGACCTGCTCGTTTTCGCTCATACGTTCGTAAGTACGCCGAATCGGCGGGTTCCAAACACGTTCGTGATTCAGGAGGCGCGTCCGTAGGTCGTGCGAATGACTTCATTGACAGTTCAATGACCGCCCGGCAATGCTCCACGTCACACCCCCCTCGATTGGAACCCTCATGAAGACGAAGAACCTGCTGGTCAAGATCGGCATCTCTGGTGTCATTGCAGCGTCAGCCGCGATCGCCGCCCCTGCTGTCGCGTCCGCCGACCCGATCACCGATTTCCTGTGCGGAGCCGGCTCGGCTCAGTTCTGCATCCTGCCTCCGCCGCCCGCCTTCGCACCCCCGCCGACGCCGCAGGGAGCACCCGCGCCCGCACCTCAGCCAAGCGGATTCCAGTACAAGAACTGCGACGCCGCACGTGACGCTGGCGCCGCTCCCGTCTACCGCGACGAGTACGGCTACGGCCCCCACCTCGACCGCGACAACGACGGCATCGGCTGCGAGTAGCGAATTCGCACTTATGCGGGCAGATCATCGCGAAATGCCTGCATAAGTGCGATCTCGGCGGGCGGATACGCTCATTCGGTGAGACGACGCCAGCAACCTCCCCTGGCGAAGCGACACGGACTGGACCCCGCGCGTATCCGAATGCCCGAGGACGGCACCTGGCGCACCGTCCGCGACTTCCTGACGGCGACCGAGTTACGAATCCCTGCACACCGGATCGACGCCATGTTCGACGCCGGCGAGATCGTCGACATGGCCGGTCCCCTCTCCTCCGACGCGCCGTACGTGGCCGGCGAGGCCGTCTGGTTCCACCGCGACCTTCCGACGGAAACCGTTGTGCCGTTCGATATCTCGATCGTGCACCGCGACGACGCGCTACTGGTGATCGACAAGCCGCACTTTCTGCCGACCATCCCCCGCGGCGGACACATCCTGCAGACCGCGCTGGTGCGACTGCGCCTGGAACTCGATCTGCCGCAACTGGTGCCCGCGCACCGACTCGACCGCGTCACCGCGGGTCTGGTCTTGTTCGTCGTCGATCCGGCACTTCGTGGCGCGTATCAGACGCTGTTCCAGGATCGAAAGGTTCACAAGGAGTACGAGGCGATCGCTCCGTACGACCCCACGCTGACCTTGCCCACCATTGTCCGCAGTCGAATCGTTACGGAGAGAGGGCAATTCACTGCCCACGAGGTGCCCGGAGAACCCAACGCGCACACCACCGTCGAACTCCTGGACCATCGGGCCGGACTCGGCCGCTATCGACTGACACCGTTGACCGGCCGCACCCATCAACTGCGACTGCACATGAACTCGCTCGGCGTGCCGATCCTCGGTGACGACCTCTACCCGACGGCCACCAACCGGGCCGTCGACGATTTCACCGCTCCTCTTCAATTACTCGCCAGCGCAATCGAATTCATCGATCCCATTTCCAAATCCATGCGACGCTTCGAGACCGGATCGAGCCTGGAGCGTTGGGTGTCGGATGGCAGACCCTGACTGCCGTCGCCGCTGACTACTCGGGATTCCGGTCACGCTCGGACTTCACCAGCTCCTTCGTGCGCACCAAGCGCAGCGCGGTGACCAACACGACGCCCCCGATGATGTTGAACAGCACTGTGTATCCGAACCATTCGATCCAGGCGACATAGCTCACGTCGGCACCCGCGTGGATGGCCCCGAAGATCAGCAGGGAATCGAGAATCGAGTGGAACAACTGCAGACCGGCCAGAAGGAAACCAGCCGCCATCGCGGCGATGATCCGTGCGACGTCGGAGGTTGTTCCCTGCTGCATGCGGGTCAGCAGGGTCATCGTGCTGCCACCGAGAACAGCCAGGCAGATCGACTGAAGATTCAGTGGCGCGTCGACGAAATGATGTGCCGACTCGGACAACACCTCGAGCCACTGCGGAAACGCGTGCGCGATCAACCACATCACGAACCAACCGCCCAGCAAGTTCGCCAGTAACGTCCCGACCCACAGCCTCGCCAGCTGCAGAGGTGTTCCGTTGCGGGCCACCACTGCCGCGATCGGCATCAGGAAGTCCTCGGTGAACAGCTCACCATGGGCGAGATAGATAGCCACCAGGCCGATTCCGAACGCCAGGCCTGCCAGTAGATGACTGTCGGTCTCGTCCAGAACCGCGAGATACGCCATCACACCCAGAGCGACTTCGAGCCCGCCGAAGAATCCGGTGATCAGGACTGTGCGCACGGTGCGGTGCAATCGCTCGGCACCCTCCGACACAACGGCGTCGAAACTTTCCTCGAGTTCCTCTTCCAGAGGGCCCTCGTTGTCGCCGTCGTTGCGCCGCGCTTCTTCGCTCATTCGCAGGTATTACCCACTGAGCCGGGATCGATACCAGCCCGTCGGCCACGTCGTAGTCCGAGCTTCGACCGGGGCAAACAAACCCGGCCCACCCATGCGGGTGGACCGGGTTTCGACAACGAACATGTGGCGGAAGCGGAGGGATTTGAACCCCCGGACGCTTTTACACGTCTCTCGCTTTCAAGGCGAGTGCATTGGGCCGCTCTGCCACGCTTCCGTGTGCGATCTTAAACGGCTGGGCGGCCCGAGTCCCAATCGCCCCTCATCGTCGCGGTGCCGCGGCAGAGGTGTCCATTGCTGCGTCGACCTTCTCGAAGATGGTGCCGAGCACCTCGAGTTCCTCTGGAGAAAGCAGATCGACGAGATGTCGGCGCACACTGCGCACATGGGTGGGTGCCGCCTCCGCCAATCGTCGACGGCCCTCCTCGGTGATCACCGCGAGTACGCCTCTGCCGTCGTCGACGCAGGTACTGCGAGTGACCATGTCCTGAACCTCCATGCGCCTGATCTGATGCGTCAGGCGACTTCTCGAAGACAGGACACCGTCGGCCAGCTCGCTCATTCGAACCGAGCCGTCGACCGATTCGGACAACATCACCAGGATGCGGTATTCCGCCATCGACAGATCGTGGCCATCCTGCAAATCCTTGTTCAGTACCCCCATCAATCGTTGCCCGCCGTCCATGTAGGCGCGCCATGCTTTCATTTCCGCAGTGTCGAGCCACTGCGGGTCCCCCCCGGAACCAATGGCTAGTTCGGCCGTCACCCGTGACATCTTAGGCAAGAAATCTACCGACGAGTAGCTTGCACTGGTTGAATGTTCGATTCGAGTCCGAGACCTATGGTCGAGTTATGACAGATCCCAACATCGAACCGCCGTACGTTGCCGCAGCCGACAGATACGAGTCCATGCACTTCCGGCAAGTGGGATCACGCGGACCGAGGCTTCCGGCAATCTCGTTGGGACTGTGGCACAACTTCGGCGACGACGTTCCAGTGATGATCCAGCGCGCGATCCTGCGTCGCGCCTTCGATCTGGGGATCACGCACTTCGATCTGGCCAACAACTACGGCCCGCCCTACGGCAGTGCGGAGAAGAATTTCGGTCGCATCTTCTCGGAGGATTTTGCCGGCTATCGCGACGAGCTGATCATTTCGAGCAAAGCCGGCTGGGACATGTGGCCAGGCCCGTACGGCTTCGGTGGTTCTCGGAAATATTTGCTCTCTTCGCTGGACCAATCGTTGACGCGCATGCGCCTGGACCACGTCGACATCTTCTACAGCCACCGCCCCGACCACGACACCCCGATCGAGGAAACCGCAGGCGCGCTGATCAGTGCGGTTCAGCAGGGCAAAGCTCTGTACGCGGGCATCAGCTCCTACAAGCCCGAGGGGACGCAGAAGATGGCGGACCTGCTCGCCGACGCGGGTGTTCCCCTGCTGATTCACCAGCCCAGCTATTCGATGGTCAACCGCTGGATCGAGCCCGAACTGCTCGGCACACTCGACGCGATCGGCGCAGGCGTCATCGCGTTCTCCCCCTTGGCCCAGGGCATGCTCACCGACAGATACCTCGACGGTATTCCTGCGGATTCGCGCGCAGCACAGGGTAAGTCGTTGAACCCGGATTGGCTCACCGACGACCACATCGGACACCTCCGGGCTTTGAACGACATCGCCGCCGCCCGCGGTCAATCCCTCGCACAGCTCGCGCTGAGCTGGGCCCTGCGCGACCCGCGGGTGACGTCCGTCCTGATCGGCGCATCGAGCGTCGAACAGCTGGAGAACAACGTGGCCGCGCTGGACAACCTCGACTTCACCGACGACGAGCTGGCCCAGATCGACCAGCACGCCGAGGACTTCGGAATCAACCTCTGGGACCTGTAGGAGTGCCTGCGGCAGTGGTGGCGCACTATGGAGACATGCGTGCCATCACACTGAAAGAATTCGGCGACCCCGACGTCATGGAATGGACCGAGGTTCCCGACCCACGTCCGAGCCGCGGGCAGGTGATCGTCGACGTTTCGGCCACGGCCATCAACCGTGCCGATCTGATGCAGCGTCAAGGCAACTACCCGCCGCCCCCTGGTGCCAGCGACATTCTCGGCCTCGAATGCTCGGGCATCATCTCCGAACTCGGCGAAGGCGTCAGCGGGTGGAACGTGGGCGACAGAGTCTGCGCACTGTTGGCCGGGGGTGGCTATGCAGAGCAGGTCGCGGTGCCCGCCACTCAGCTGTTTCCGATTCCGCAGGGGCTCGATCTGCATGTGGCGGCGGCACTTCCGGAGGTCGCATCCACAGTGTGGTCCAACCTGGTGATGGATGGACACATGCGCTCGGGCCAGGTATTGCTCATCCACGGTGGTGGTAGCGGAATCGGTACGCACGCAATCCAAGTGGCCAAGCAGATGGGCGTCACCGTCGCGGTCACCGCCGGCTCGAAGTACAAGCTGGACATGTGCGCCGATCTCGGTGCAGACATCCTCATCGACTACAAGAACCAGGACTTCGTCACCGAGATTCGTTCACAGACAAAGGATCACGGAGCAGACCTGATCCTGGACAACATGGGCGCGAAGTACCTCGATCGCAATCTCGACGCCCTGGCCATGGACGGCACCGTCGTCACCATCGGGATGCAGGGCGGCGTGAAGGGAGAGCTGAACTTCGGCAAACTCCTCGCCAAGCGCGGATCGGTTCACGCTGCCGGGTTGCGCGGGCGCCCCGAGACCGGACCGTCGAGCAAGGCCAACATCGTCGCGGACATGACGGAGCACCTGTGGCCGCTGATCTCCGAGGGACGCGTCACTGCCGTCGTACACGCCGAGATCCCGATAACCCAAGCGGCGCAAGGGCATCGGATGCTCGACGAGGCCGAGACGATCGGGAAAGTGATCCTGCGAGTCCAGTGATGTGCGCCTGAGGTCGTGAGCGGAACCTCGTAGTGGGCTACGAGGTTTCGTGCACGTGCGGCGAAGCCGCTCTAGAGAGCGAGCGCGGTGAGCGCTTTGACGAGCTGATCGATCTCGTAGCGGGTGGTGTACGGAGCCAGACCGATGGAGACGGCACCACCCTCGTCGTTGACTCCGAGTGCGTCGAGCAGACGACTGCCGCCGTGGACTCCGCTGACGCTGCCGATTCCGGCCTGCGCGAGTTGCTCGGACACCTTCACTGCAGGCACACCCTCGACCGTGAAACTCACGGTGGGAACACGCGTGGGTGCATTGCCCAGCACCATGACGTGATCCAGTGAATTCAGCGCCTTCATCAAGTAGTCGAACAGCCCGTCGTGGTAGTACTGCAGCGATCCGATCGAGAGCTCGAGACGCTCACGACGGGTTCCTGTCGCGGCGTCGTCGAGATTGGCCAGGTAGTCGATGGAGGCCACCACACCGGCCAACAACGCGTACTGGTGACTGCTGACCTCGAGCCGCGCGGGCCCCTTGGCCGACGGGTTGAGCGACATCGACGGAAGTTGTTCCAGCAGGGTCGGATCGCGGAAGATCAGCGCGCCGACGGACGGGCCACCCCACGCAGCGGCATCGATCGCAACGACGTCGGCTCCGAGTTCCTTGATGTCGACGTGAGCGTACGGAGCAGCTCCGGCTGCGTCGACGACGATCAGTCCGCCCACCTCGTGCACCAGATCTGCTGCAACCCTGACATCGGGTGCGCTGCCGACGATCGGCGACGCCGCAGTGACCGCGACGAGCCTGGTGGTGGAGGTGATGAGTTCGTCGAACTGCCACGTGGGCAGCTCGCAGGTATCGATTTCGACTTCGGCCCATTTGACGTGCGCGCCGGTTCGGCTGGCCACCCGCAGCCACGGCGCAACATTGGCTTCCTCGTCCAAGCGCGAGAGCACCAGCCCGGTTCCCAGACCGAGCCGTGAGCTCATCGACTCGGCGAGCCACGACAGCAGCGTCGCGCGGTCCGGTCCGATGACGACCCCGGACGGATACGCACCCACCAGATCGGCAATCGCCACACGCGCAGATTCGAGCAGAGCTGCACTCCGCTTGGCTGCGGTGTTACCGGCCGAGTGGTTGGACGCGCTGTGCCGAAACGCCGTGGATACCGCGGTCGACACCCGATCCGGTATCAACATCCCCAGCTGAGGGTCCAGATGAATCCACCCGTCGCCGAGGGAGGGAATGGACCCTCTTACCCGCGCGACGTCGTACCCCATGCCGGACACTCTAAGCGCCGACCGGTGAAGCATGTGTTCCACGTCCCGTTTCGCCAGGGAACGGTTGCCCACTTCGCACGCTCGATCCCTCCCTGCTTCCACATTTGTCCGACGAGCCCCGGGCTGTTTTCTCGACGAACTACTGTTCCCGACGACCGAACCAGGATAATCGCCCCGGACGATCGCGCAACGACGAGCGACGCGTAAAGATGGATACATGACCCAATCCGAGTCGAACAGTGCCCCCGATGACCACGTCGTTGTGATCGGCCCCAACGGAGAACCGCTCGCCCTGAGCCGCGAGGAAGCGACGGCCGCAGCCGCCCGCGCCGCCGGATCGTCGGCGAACGAAGATTCTGACGACGGGTCGGGCCTGTCGGAGATGGTCGAGCAGCCCGCGAAGGTCATGCGCATCGGCACGATGATCAAGCAGCTGCTCGAGGAAGTGCGCGCCGCTCCGCTCGACGACGCGAGCCGGACGCGTCTGAGGGAAATCCACAAGTCGTCGATCCACGAACTCGAACAGGGACTCGCGCCGGAACTGCGTGACGAGCTCGAGCGTCTGGTGCTGCCCTTCGGAGACGACGTCATCCCCACCGACGCAGAACTGCGGATCGCGCAGGCCCAACTCGTCGGCTGGCTCGAAGGACTGTTCCACGGCATCCAGACGGCACTGTTCGCGCAGCAGATGGCCGCCCGCGCCCAACTCGAGCAGATGCGGCAGGGAGCGTTGCCTCCCGGTGTGATGCCCGCACCGGGTGGCGGCCACAGTGGCAGCGGTACCGGCCAGTATCTGTAGAAGGTGCGAGTGAAGCCTGCGGAATGAGCCAGGGCGTTTCGACGGGTAGTGTCGACCGTCGTGTCGGCACCAGCGAAGGATCCCGAGAGCGAGGCAGGAGAACAGATGCCTGCTCCGGTTTCGGACTCACAGACTTATCGGCGCGCGTTCGGCGATCTGCGAACCGGTTTCAATCAGCGCGAACTGTGGCTGCATCTCGGTTGGCAGGACATCAAACAGCGCTATCGACGGTCGGTGATCGGCCCGTTCTGGATCACCATCGCCACCGGCGTGCAGGCCATCGCCATGGGCCTGTTGTATTCGGTACTGCTGGACATCGACCTGCGCTCGTTCCTGCCGCACGTCACCGTCGGTCTGATCATCTGGAACCTGATCAGTGCCGCGATTCTCGAAGGCGGAGACGTCTTCGTCGCGAACGAGGGTCTGATCAAGCAGCTGCCGAGCGCGCTCAGTGTGCACGTGTATCGCCTGGTGTGGCGTCAACTGTTGCTGCTCGGCCACAACATGCTGATCTACGTGATCATCATCGCGATCTTCTGGCCCGAGGGTGGGCTGCACTGGACCGTGATCTTCGCGATCCCGGCGCTGGTGCTGATCCTGCTCAACGCCGTGTGGGTGTCCATCCTGTTCGGCATCATCGCCACCCGCTACCGCGATATCGCCCCGATTCTCGGCAGCTTCGTGACGCTGATGTTCTTCATGACGCCGATCGTGTGGACCACATCGGGCCTGCAGCAAATGGGCGGCGAGGCCGCGAATCGCGCCAAGCTCGTCGAGATCAACCCGCTGTTCCACTACCTCGACATCATCCGCGCCCCGCTGATCGGCGAGGATCAGCAGGCGTACCACTGGTACATCGTGCTCGGCTTCACCGTCGTCGGCTGGGCGCTGGCCATTCTCGCTCTCAAGAAGTATCGGGCCCGCGTGCCCTACTGGGTTTAGGGGTCAGCAGTTGTCCATCAGCATCAGTACCCATGACGCGTGCGTCGACTTTCCGATCTTCGACGCCAAGACGCGGTCACTGAAGAAGGCATTCCTCGGTAAGGCCGGCGGTGCCATCGACCGCAACTCCTCCGACGTCGTCGTCGTCGAAGCACTCAAGAACATCACGATGAACCTGAAGGACGGCGATCGCGTCGGACTGGTGGGTCACAACGGCGCGGGCAAGTCGACGCTGCTGCGACTGCTCTCGGGCATCTACGAGCCGACGCGTGGCAGCGCCACCATCCGCGGCCGCGTCGCGCCGGTGTTCGATCTGGGCGTCGGTATGGACCCGGAGATCTCTGGCTACGAGAACATCATCATTCGTGGCCTGTTCCTCGGCCAGACGCGAAAGCAGATGCTCGCGAAGATGGACGAGATCGCCGACTTCACCGAACTCGGCGACTACCTCGACATGCCGCTGCGTACCTACTCGACGGGTATGCGGGTGCGCGTCGCGATGGGCGTGGTCACCAGCATCGACCCGGAGATCCTGCTGCTCGACGAGGGCATCGGGGCCGTCGACGCGGAGTTCATGAAGAAGGCGCGTCATCGGCTGCAGCAGTTGGTGAAGCGCTCGGGAATTCTGGTGTTCGCCAGCCACTCCAACGAATTCCTGGCTCAGCTGTGCGATACCGCGATGTGGATCGATCACGGCCAGGTACGGCAGCAGGGCGGCATCGAGGAAGTGGTGCGGGCATACGACGGCAACGACGCGGGAGACCACGTCGCGCAGATCTTGAAAGAGATCGAGCGGGAAGACGCAGCCGGTGCCTGACCGGATCATCGGGGTCATCGTCACGCACAAGCGTCGTGAGTTGCTGGCTTTGTCGTTGGACGTGATCGGTGCTCAGACCCGTCCGCTCGATCACCTGGTCGTCGTCGACAACGCCGACGAGCCCGCTGTCCGCGAGTTGGTGGAGTCGACGGCCCTGCCGACGACGTACCTCGGCTCGCAGCACAATCTCGGCGGCGCGGGCGGGTTTGCCCTCGGCATTCTGTACGCGCTCTCGCTCGGTGCTGATTGGGTGTTTCTCGCCGACGACGACGGCCGCCCCGAGGGCCCGAAGGTGCTCGAGACTCTGTACGACTGCGCCCTCGCCCACGGCCTCGACGAGGTCTCCCCCGTCGTGTGCGACATCGACGATCCGGATCGGCTGGCGTTCCCGCTCCGCCGCGGCGTCGAGTGGCGCCGGCTGCGGTCGGAGTTGATCGACCCGGAGAATCCGGACGACGATCTCCTGGAGGGCATCGCGTCGCTGTTCAACGGTGCCCTGTTCAAGGCGTCGACGATCGATGCGGTGGGCGTGCCCGATCTGCGGCTGTTCGTGCGCGGCGACGAGGTGGAAGTGCATCGTCGGCTGCAACGCTCGGGCCTGAAGTTCGGCACGTGCCTCACCACCGCCTACGTCCACCCCAACGGGGCCGAGGAGTTCAAGCCGATCCTCGGTGGTCGGATGCACACGCAGTACCCGGAGGATGCGACCAAGCGCTATTTCACCTACCGCAACCGCGGTTACCTGATGTCGCAGCCCGGCATGCGAAAGCTGTTGCCGCAGGAGTGGATTCGGTTCACCTGGTTCTTCCTGATCACCACACGCAATCCCAAGGGACTGGCCGAGTGGTTCCGGCTGCGCGGGCTGGGGCGTCGGGAACACTTCCGCCGACCCTGACGCTGCCTCCAAGGGGTGCGCGCACCCACGTGATACCGCTACCGTGTGCCCATGACGGAACCTCGGAAGCTCGCGGATCGCATCAAGTCGTCGGCACGGGAGAAGCTGCAGCGGGCAATCGGCGAGGTTCTGGAGAAGCAGACGGCGCAGCTGGCCGAGCAGACCAGTGACCAGCAGGCGAAATTGCTCGACGTCCTCGAACGCCAGCGTCGTGAGATCGACGACCTGCACGCCTTCATCCGCGGTCTCGAGATGCGCATGCGTCGCGACATCCCCTATGCCTCCGACGTCGAAGCTGCCGCGCAGAGCGCCGAGTTCGCCGAAGAGATGATGCCGCAGGCCCCGACCTTCCTCCGGCCGCACGCCACGCTGCGCTTCGCGCTCGGCGAGGTCTCCATCCGCGGCATGGCCCTCGAATTCGGTGTTGCCAGCGGCACGACGCTGGAGATCATCGCCGAGGAGTTGGCGTCGCGCAAGGACATCACCGTCGTCGCGGGCTTCGACGTGTTCTCGGGCCTACCCGAGACGTGGCGTACCGGTTTTCCGAAGGGACTGTTCGAGCAGGAGAGCATTCCCGAAGTGCCGGGCGCGCAGATTGTGCCGGGATTGTTCGAGGAGTCTCTGCCGGGCTTCCTGAAGGGTCACCACGAGAAGCTGGCCTTCCTGCACCTCGACGCCGACCTGTACTCCTCGACGGTCACCGTGCTGGATCTGGTGGCCGATCGACTCGCCGTGGGCACCGTCATCGTGTTCGACGAGTACTTCAATTTCCCCGGCTGGCGCAACCACGAGTACCGGGCGTGGACGGAATTCGTCGCACGCACCGGCACCGAGTTCGACTACCTCGGCTACACCGCCGACAACGAACAGGTCGTCGTACGGATTCGCACGGCACCCAGGCTTCGATCGAACTAGCTACTGCCCGTAGAGGCGAGCCCAGTTCTCTCGGCTCGTCAGCTTCGGCACGGCGGCACGGTACGACGCGGCAACCGTCGGCGTCTCGGTGCGCAGACGCTTGAGTGCGGTCACCCCGCGCTTGAGCAGCTCGGACGCATGTGCCTTGTTGCGCTTGCGAACTCGGACGCCTTCTTGCGAGCGGTCGGTGACGATCGCGTGCGAGAACAGCGAGACGTGCCACCAGTGCGCGTCGTCGGCCGAGATGGCGACGGGGCCGGGGTTCACCGTCCCGCGCCACTGATTGAGCACTCGCTTGGCAAGCACGGCGAATTCCATGCTCTTCTTCGGGTGCGGGCCCGCAGGAGTGATGAACATGTCGGCCGGACGCACTCCGGGAACATCGTTTGCGTTGTGCCGCTTCGTTTCTCCGTAGGCAGCACGTTCGCGTCGGATGGAACCGGCGGCGTCCATACCGCCGTCGAGCAGATTGTCCGGGCCTGCCAAGAAGTCTTCGACGGCCTTGATCAGCGTGTACGCCATGCCGTACTGCATCGACACCAGGTAGCGGAGCAGGTCGGTGAAGAGTTGCTTCGCGAGCGTCTTACCGTCGAGTTCGATGTGCAGGGCGGCGGTGATCATGCCGTTGCGCAGGTTGAAGTAGCGATGCCACTCGTCCCAGTCCTTCCACGCGAAGTCGGCGTGCCAGACGGCCGCACCCGGGAGCGTGACGGTGGCGAATCCGTTTGCGCGAGAGCGGTATCCGTACTCGATGTCATCCCACTGGAAGAACAGTGGCAACGGGTACCCCACCTGTCCGACGATCTCGGACGGGATGAGGCACGACCACCAGCCGTTGTATCCGGCGTCGACGCGGACGTCCTGCTGGCGCTTGCGCTTGAACGCACTCTTGTCCGAGATCGCGTTCTTGACGTGGATTCCGGCTTCGAGCTTCTGCAGGTTCGCCACCTCGGCACCGACGTGCACACGGTCGGGGTGGAGCAGGTACAGCATCTGCGCGCCGATGATGGCGGGCTCGATGGTCATGTTGGCGAACGAGTTCATGCGGACGATCGCCTCGGGCTCGCACAGCACGTCGTCGTCCATGAAGATCACGTTGGCCGGATCGCCGCCCTTGCCCTGCACCTCGTACAGGCCACGGGTGAACCCGCCTGCGCCGCCGAGGTTGGGCTGGGTGATGTAGACGAGTTTGTCGCCGAGCTCGGCCGCCACGCGTTGGAACTTCTCACGCGTCTGCACCTGATCGGTGCCCTGATCGATCACGTAGACGTTGTCGACACCGAGCAGCGCAATCGGGTCGTCCGCCATCGCGGCAACGGTGTTGGCGCAGTCGTCGGCGCGGTTGAACGTGCAGATCACTACCGACGTGGGTCGCAGCTTCTCGGGAGCGGCGACGGTCCACTCCGCGTCCTGCACCGACAACTCACTCGACGTCGTGGTGAAGCGGACGTACAGCGCGCCGCCGTCGAGGAACTGCGTGGTGGCCACCGGAACGGCCAACTGAGTCGACGCGTTCGCGGAGTCCACCGTCGTGCTGGCCATCGTGCGCTCGTGGCCCTTGTAGTCGGTCGCAACCAGATCGACTCGGCCGGCACCGGAGACGTTCGCCTGGAAGACCACCTCGGTGACCGAGGTCCACCGCTGCCAGTAGCTGGCCGGGAACCGTCCGAAATAGCTGTTCGTGTGCAGCACGCTGCGCTTGCCGATCCGCGCGCCGGTGCGGGTGCGCTCGGCATTGCCCTTGCCGACGGAGCTGTACATATCGGCACTGACCAGGGGCGACGGGCCGTCGAACAGAAGTCTCTGAACAGTCAGCTCGGACCGGCCGTCACCGCCGGAAGAAGCGGACACATCCGATGCGGAGCCGAGACGATCGAGAGCAGTGCCGTCCATACCGAGAAATACCCCATCCAGTTCGAGTAGTGGCTCTGTGCGGCCGTGGAGAGAAGAAGACCACTGACCATGGTTGCACAGCCCGCGGTCGAACCGTCCGACGCTCGCCGTCTAGTCCGCTTCCTGCACCCTGGCCATCAGCACGCGAGCAGCATCGACCGGGTGTGTGTACGGCCACCAGTGGCCTGCGTCGACCTGGACGACGCGCAGGTCGGGGATCCATCGATCCAGACCGTCGGTGAGGTTCGGCGACAGCATGCGGTCGTGTGTAGGAGCCACCACGGTGGTCGGGACGGCGCACAACGGAGCAGGCCCGCGGAGCACACGCCGCAGCACGTTCGCCCGGTACAGGGCGATGCCGCGCTGCTGGTCCATCACCGTCGGGGTCGGGTCACCCTCGGCACCGAATCGCGCCAACAATGCCGGCACGCGGGTGCCCAGGACGGGCACGTGAAACCCGAAGACGTACCAGGACCGAGCGAGCTGCCCGATGAGCGAGGGCCAACGCTGCGGCCGGACCAGCCGCGCACGCGCCACCTGCCGCAAGTGATCCAGACTGGGCCCCGACACCGACATGTACGACGCGAAGGCGGTGGTTGCCCGAGGAGCGGCCATCGCCTCCCACATCTGGACCGACCCCCAGTCGTGGGCGAAGACGTGCACCTTGCCGGTGAGCCCCGGAATCGACTCGACCACCGCGAAGGCGTCCCGCGCCAGCTGCTCGATGGCAACGTCCGCCGCAGGCTCGAGCACGGCCGCTCCGCTGCCTCGCGTGTCGTAGGCGATCACCCGAACCGTGTCGGCGAGCTCGGCGATCAGCGGATCGAACACGTGATGATTGTCGGGATAGCCGTGCACCAGCAGTACCGTCGAGCGCGCGGACGGGTTTCCGTATTCGAATACGGGAAGCTCGGCACCGGACGTGCGTACCATCCAGCCGGTCATCCCGCGTCCATCAGGGCGTGCAGAGTGCCACCACGCAACAGGTGAGCAATCATTCTCAGCCGCATGGCCTCCTGCTCGGGCTGCGGATGCACCACGGCCGCCAACGCCTCACCGTCGAGTAGGTGCACCACGGTGAAGATCACCGTTTCCAGATGCCGAGGATCGATCACGCCGGCGACGGGCAGCGCGCGTGCGAGTTCGCCGATCTGCTCGTGATATCGAACAGTGAACGGCTGCAGCCTCTCTCGTAGCTCCTCGTCACTGCGGGCGGCGGTCAGCAGCTCGTACCAGGCCCCGTTGATCGGGGCACGGCACGCAGCCCTGAGCAGTTGGAGGCAGTGCTCGATCGATGCGCTCCCGAAACCGGACAGGCCACGGCGAAACTCGACGAACTGACGTCGGCGAACCTCGTCGGCCGCGGCGACGATCAGATCCAGCCTGGTGTCGAAGTGCCGAAACATGGCCCCGGACGACACCCCCGCGCGGCTGACTATCTCACTGACACTGGTTGCGGCGTAGCCCTTCTCGCACAACGATGCGATCGTCGCGTCGAGCAATTTTCCGATGGTCTCGGTGCGGCGCTGCTGTTGACTCGGACTCACACACGCTCCCGGCGTCGAGGAGCCGTGGCAGTGCCTGCCCGCAGGAAGCTACCCGCACGCTCCGACACGCCGAACCACGGCGCAAAGGTGCCGCTGGAGAACACTACTCGGCCCGCGACCAGGGTGGCGGTGACAGCGCGGTCGTTGCGATTGACCATTCGACTCAGGCCACCGAACTCCGGCATTGTCTCCTCGCGATAGGCCAGGACCTCCTCGTTCAGCCCCTCCGGGTCGATCACGACGATGTCGGCACGATCGCCCACCCGAAGGTGTCCGGCGTCGACACCGTAGAAATCGGCCAACTCGCCGCTGAGCTTGTGCACCGCCTTCTCGACGGTCATGAACGGCCGTCGATCGTTGCGTGCGTCGTGCACGCGGTGCAGCAACCGGATACCGAAGTTGTAGAACGCCATGTTCCGCAGATGAGCACCGGCATCGGAGAATCCCACAGTGACCCCGGGCTGGTTGATCAGCTTGTCCATCTGCCGCTTGCGATGATTGGCAACCGTTGTGTGCCAGCGCAGCTTTCGGCCGTGCTCGACCACCAGATCGAGGAACGCGTCGACTACGTGCACACCACGCTCGGCCGCGACCTCAGCGATGTTCTTTCCGACGACCGACGCGTCGGGACACTCGGTGATCTCGGCGTCGGCGAAGTCTCGATGCCAGACGCGTGAGCTGAACTTCTTCTCGAAATCGGCACGGAACCAGCGGCGGTAGGCCTCGTCCGAGAGCAACTCATTGCGGCCCAACTCTTCTCGTAGATGAAGAGCTGCGCGGCCGGAGCCGAACTCCTCGAACACCACGAGGTCGATGCCGTCGGAGTAGACGTCGAACGTGGTGGGCAGGTGCTGCCAGCGGAACTGCCCCTTGCCCGGCCCGTTGACCATCCGAGCCAGTGGACCGAAGACACGATGAATCCAGGGCGACGCCTTCGCGTCCGCCGCGGCGAGCAGCGAGATCTTGAGCGGAGTGCGGCCGATCCCGGTGGCCGAGGCGAGGAAGAACAGCATGTCGTACTTGGTGTTCAGGTTCGGGATGCTCTGCAACAGCCGCCCGCGTCGACGCAGAATCTTGTGGAGTGCACGGAACTCGCTCCACCGCGCGTACGAGGACGGCAACGACCGAGACCGGTACCGATCGCCGTCCAACTTGTCCCACGGGTTCGTCATGGTCGACATTCCGAGCAGCCCGGCATCGAGTGCATGCTCGAGCGCGTCGGACATGGCACGCCATTCCTCACGGGTGGGCTTCTGACTGCGATCGGTCGAGCGGTCCAGGCCCATCACGTGCGCGCGCAGATCCGAATGACCCACCAGCGCTGCGATATTGGGGCCGAGAGGCAGTCGCTCGAGCGCTGCGATGTACTCGTCGGGGCTGTTCCACGTCTTGTGCGTATCGACCGCTTTGAGCACATGATCGCGCGGCAGCGCCTCGACCCGACTGAACAGGTCTGCGATGTCGACCGGGGTGGAGTAGAGCGTCGACAACGAACAGTTCCCCAGCAGAACCGTCGTGACCCCGTGCCGGACGGACTCTTCGAGGCCCGGCCCGACGAGCACCTCGGCGTCGTAATGGGTGTGCACGTCCACGAAGCCCGGCGTGACCCACTTGCCGGTGGCATCGACCACCTCGGTCGTAGCGCCCGCCTCCAGCGGTGTGGCCGACACGGCCCGCACGACGCCGTCGACGATGCCCACATCCGCTCGCACTCCCGGGCCGCCGGATCCGTCGTACACGGTGCCGCCGGTGATGACGACGTCGAAAGGAATGTTCGCGTTCATGTGACCTCCGTCATAGGGTGTCGAAACACTAACTTAGAGAGTGATCACTCGCAATAGCCGCATTGCCGCAGACACCGGCGTCGTGCACGACTCGACGTTTCGGTTACCGGGCACCTCGAGAGCTAGAGTCGGGTGTCTTTGCCCGAACTCACGGAGTTGACCTTGCCCACCACGGATACCCAGATGACGAGCAGCTCTCTGCCCGACGGCAAACGAGAGCGCCTCGTATGGGGCGCGGCGATCGCCGCAGTCGTCGTGTTGGGCTATCTCCTGATACTCAGCGTCGACCCGCGCTTCTTCTACATCGACGACACCGAATCCGGAGCCATTCCCAACTGGCTTCAGCTCGGGCGCATCATGCGCGACGGCCACTTTCCGTCCCTCGTGCTCGATCAGTGGATGGCGGGCAACTATCCCGTCGAAGGCCAGGGCGGCCTGTGGAACCCGGTGCAGATGGCGATCAACTACATCTCGCCGTCCGTCGACAACCTGGTACTGCTCGCAACGGTGGTCAAACTCGGCTTCTCGATCCTGCTGGCCTGGGGCGTCTATCGCGTCGCACTCACCTATGGAGCGCGCGCCAACTGGGCCGCCGTCGCGGGCGCGAGTGCACCGTTCGTCGGCTTCACCCTGTTCTTCGAGAACACCTCGTGGGTGACCGCACTCATCGGCACCGCGTACATCACCAACGCGTGGGCGAGCTCGGTGAAATACGCCCGCGGCCGCAGCGGCCCCATCGTTCCGTTCGTGTTCCTCTACCTGGCCATCAGCGTGGGTTACGTACACGCTGCGGTGATGGCCGGCGTGATGATCGGCTCCGTCGCGATCGGCGAACGCCTGTTCCAGCGCCTGTGGCGACCCGCTCTGAAGGTGTGCAGTGTCGGCATCGCAGCGGCCGCGTGCGGGGCTGTGACCTTCCTCCCTGGCGTACTGACCTCGGCGGTCACCTGGCGCAGCGGCGACGAGGGAACGTTCAACGACAACTTCCTGACGGCACCGTGGTCGGAATCGCTGACCGCAAGCATCCCCACGGCCGTGACGAGTATCGAATCGTGGGCGGGCGAGACCACCGAGTCGCCGGTCACCTACATCGCCTGGTTCGTCGTCCCCGCGCTCGCGTTCATCGCGTGGCGTCGGGTGCCCGCGGCCTTGCGCGAGCTGGCCGCACCGCTGATCCTGTTGACGTTCGCACTGGTCTTCACAGCCGGGCCGAGCGACATCGGCCCCATCCGCTGGCCCGCGCGCATCCTTCCCTTCGTCGCCATCGTCGCGCTGATTCTCGTGGTCACCCTGATCAGTCGATACGGAACTCTCGACAAGCTGCGCCCCCGGCTGCTCGCGGCCGGTCTGTTGACACTGGTGTTGCTGCTGCGCGCCGGCTCCTCGGGACCGGAGTTCTTCGGTCGCCACATCCTCGCCGCGCTGGCGATCCTGCTCGTCGGCGCACTCGCGCTGCTGCTGGCCCACCGCTTCTCCACCCGGGCGACGGCAGCGCTGCTCCTCGTCACGATCGCGCCGGTTGCGATGTACCAGGTGGCCACCTACGAGCCGCCGTTCGACAAATGGTGGCTGCCCGCATCTCAGTCCGAAGCCAAGGCGCAGTTCCCGCAATGGCAGGGCTCGACGTTGCAACTCGGCAGCCGCGCTCTGACCGAAACTCAGGCCGACGGGCCGGACGACCCCCAGCTGCCGTGGCACTCCCAGGTGTACGGCAACTCCGCCAAGGTCATGGGCCTGGACTACGTCAACGCCTACACCCCCGTCGGCTATCTCGATTTCGCCAATCTGCTGTGCTTCGAGCACGAAGGATCGACCTGCACGGATGCCTTCGGCCGACTGTTCGAGATCGAGCCGTACACCGGCAAGACCTACGCGGATCTGATGCAACTGGACCGCGTCGTTCTGCAGAAGCTGCAGTATCCGTTCGCGGATTCCCAACCCGCGCCCGCAGGCTGGCAGTGGGTGACCGCACCCACTCCCGAGGCGGCTCGCCAGGTCTTCGTCCTCGAACGTGTCGACGGGCTGATTCCCTCGACGTCCGGACGCGTCGTCGCGACGGTCGACGCCACAGCCGAACCCCGCAGCTCCGACGCCGACTCCGAGCACGTCGACGTCAGTGCACCCGACGGCGGAAGCGTCGTCTTCTCGCGGTTGGCCTGGCCCGGGTACACCGCCACGCTGAACGGTGAAGAACTGCAGACGAAGGGCTTGGCCGACATCTTCCTGTACGTCGACCTGCCGCCCGGCACCGACAACGCGGACCTCGAGATCACCTTCCGGCCGCCGGGCGAACGCCTCGGACTGGCCGCGATGGCAGGCGGAGTGCTGGTGCTGATCGGCCTGGTGGTGCTCGATGTGCGACGGCGCAGAAGCTCGAGTTCTCCGGAGCTCGGCAGTACGACGTCCAGCAGATAAGGACGGGAGTAGAGCCTGCGGAACGACCCAGATAGGGTAAGCCCTCGTGATGTCCGACGACGCTGCTGCTGATCCGCACCGCATTTCCATTGTGGTTCCGGTCTATCAGGGCGAGCGGACACTCAGCGCGTTGATGGACGAGATCATTCCGTTGACCAAGGTGGTGCACACTCCCCTCGGCCGGCCGATGATCGTCGAAGAGGTTCTGCTCGTCTTCGATCACGGACCCGACAACTCCGCTGCCGTCATTCGGCAGCTCACCGCCGCGCACACGTTCGTTCGCGGCGTATGGCTCAGTCGCAACTTCGGCCAACACCCAGCCACGCTGGCCGGTATGGCATCGAGTGGCGGCGAGTGGATCGTCACGATGGACGAGGACGGTCAACACGACCCGGCGGCCATCGGCGGCATGCTCGATACCGCCCTCGACCGGCAGTCCACCGTGGTCTACGCCAAGCCCACCAATGTCGCGCCGCACGGATTGTGGCGTAACGCCGCCTCCCGCGGTTCGAAGTGGCTGATTGCCAAAGCTCTGGCCGGGGACAACACCGTCGACTACCAGAGCTACCGCCTGGTGCTCGGTGAAGTCGGTCGTTCCGTCGCCGCGTATGCCGGTTCCGAGGCCTACCTCGACATTGCTCTCGGGTGGATCGCAGGCGACGTCTCGACGAGTCCGGTGGCATTGCGGGAGGAAGTGGATCGTCGATCGGGTTACCGACTGCGGACACTGCTCTCGCACTTCTGGCGGATGGTGCTCTCGAGCGGCACCAAGGGACTGCGGATGGTCAGCTTCATCGGCCTCGCCTTCGCCCTGCTCGGCCTGATTCTCGTGGCCTACGTGCTGATCTCGTACTTCGTGTTCGATTCGGGTGCCGAGGTGCGAGGCTGGGCATCGACGATGGTGATCCTGCTGTTCGGCTTCGGGGCAACCCTGTTCTCACTCGGAGTAGTGGCCGAATACGTCGGCGTCAACGTCAAGACCGCCATGGGTAAGCCGCCGTACCTCATCGTCACCGATCCCGGAAACGGCCCACTCGGGCGCACCGCGCCTGCAGAATCAGTCGAGAATTCACAGTCGACCGACAACACACCGTCGACGTGACCGCGACGCACACCTGGATCGTCGGCAGCGGCGGCCTACTCGGCGCAGCAGCGACCCGGGAGGTGCAACGCCGCGGGCATCACGTGCACACCAGTACGATCCCCTGGACGAACAGGGCGTTGGCCGAAGAAGCTCTGCTGCAACGCTGTTCAGAATTCTTCGACTCGTTCGACGACGGTGCGTGGAACGTGATCTGGGCCGCGGGCGCGGGTGTGAACGGCACCAGTGCAGCGCAATTCGCTCAGGAGAACGAGCTGATTCGCACAGTCCTCTCGCGCATCGAAGCAGTAGCCGCCGATCGCGCCGACACCGGAACGGTCTTCCTCGCCTCGTCCGCAGGGGGCGTGTACGCGGGCGCACTCGGAGCGCCGCATCATGAAGGAACGCAGCCGGTTCCGTTGGGCGACTACGGCTTCGCGAAGCTGCAGTCCGAGTCGATCGCCACCGACTTCGGGGTGCGCACCGGCATCAATGTGGTGATCGGCCGCTTCGCGAACCTCTACGGCCCGGGACAGAATCTCGCGAAACCGCAAGGCCTGATCTCGCACCTGTGCCGCGGATACCTGATGGCGTCGCCCGTATCCATCTTTGTACCGATGGATACGCTGCGCGACTATCTCTACGTGTCCGACGCGGCCGAGATGGTGGCCGACACCCTCGAGATGTCTGCCGAGCAACAACTTTCGCCGACGGTCAAGATCTTCGCCTCGGGTGAGGCCGTCACGATCGGTTCGATCCTCGGAGCGTGCCGAACAGTCTTTCGCCGACGGCCGAACGTGGTGCTCGCGGCATCTCCCCTCGCCGCCTTCCAAGGCCGCGATCTGCGACTGCGGTCGACGGTCTGGCCGGAAATCGATCGTCGCACCCATCGAACGTTGCCTGCAGGCATCGCGTCGACCTTGTTCGCGACGCGTCAAGCATTGGCGGTGGGTCGATGACCGAGCCGCAGACTCCCGCTCCCCCGGCCGGCATGAGCGGTGCGCCCGGGCCGCTGATGCGCATCGTCAAGAATCAGAAGATCGCATTCCTGCTCGTCGGCGGCGTCAACACCGGGTTGGGCACCGCGTGGTTCATCCTGTGGCAGTTGCTCATCGGTGAGCAGTACGGCTACCACGCCGCCATCGTCCTCGGCTATCTGTGCAATGTGCTGTGCGCGTTCGCGATGTACCGCTACCTGGTGTTCCGCGTGCGCGGGCACTTCCTGCGAGATCTGCTGCGGTTCTTCGTCGTCAACTTCGGCGCGTTCCTGGCAAACATATCGTTGATGACCATCGCCGTATCGGTGCTCCACTTCCCGCCCATCCCTTCACAATTGGCCGTCACAGCAGTGATGGCAGTCGTCAGCTTCTTCGGCTACCGCGACTTCTCGTTCCGCAGAAAGAGCCAGGCCCCCACACCATGACCCCCCGTGTTTCCGTCGTCGTCCCGGCGTACAACAACGCCGAATACCTGGCCGAGACCATCGATTCGATTCTCGCCCAGACGTTCACCGACTTCGAGCTCGTCATCGCCGACCACTCGTCGACCGACGACACCCTCGCCGTCGCGCAGAAGTTCGACGACCCCCGCATCCGTGTTCTGACGACCCCGGCCGGTGGTGGCGCACAGGCCAACTGGAACCGCGTCACCGAGGAGGCCACGGGCGATTTGATCAAACTGGTGTGCGGCGACGACACCATCGCGCCCACCGCGCTGGCCATCCAGGTGCAGGCATTCGACGACAACCCGGCCGCCGTTCTGGTCGCCTCGCAGCGCACCCTCATCGACGCCTACGGCAAGACAGTCATCGCCGCCCGCGGGCTCGGCGGACTGCAGGGAAGGGTGTCGGGGCGGGTAGCTGCCAGAACTGCAGTCCGAGCCGGCGCCAACATCTTCGGTGAGCCCGGCGGCGTGATGATGAAGCTGTCGGAGCTACGCGACATCGGACTGTGGGACAACAGCCACCCCTACCTGATCGACCAGGCCACCTTCATCGCGGTCGCCCTGCGCGGCGACATCGTCGCCATCCCACAGCCACTGGCGTCGTTCCGCATCAACTCGGGACAGTGGAGCGTCGAGCTGGCCACCCAGCAGGCCCGTCAGGCAGCGGACTTCCATCGCTCACTGCAAGCAAGCGATCCGACGTTGCTGTCCAACGGCGACGTACGCATCGGAAACGCCAAGGCTCTGATGACGTCGTTCATGCGTCGTGCGGTGTATCTGCTTCTGCGCCACCGAATGTCACGCAGCAGCTAGGGCAGTACGGACTCTTTCGCCGCATAGACGGCTTCGGTGGCATCTTTCTGCGGTCGCCACCACTGCTCGTTGTCGCGGTACCAGTCGACGGTTGCCTTCAAGCCGGCACGGAAGTCGACGTAGGTTGGCCTCCAGCCCAATTCGGTGCGGAGCTTCGTCGAATCGATGGCGTAGCGCAGATCGTGGCCGGGGCGGTCGGTGACGAAGTCGAAGGCGTCGGGCGCGTTGCCGGTCTCTTCGAGGATCGCCTCGAGGACGGTGCGGTTGTTCGCTTCGCCGTCGGCTCCGATGAGGTAGGTCTCGCCGATGCGGCCACCGTCGATGATGGCCCAGACGGCGCTGTTGTGATCGTCGACGTGGATCCAGTCGCGCACGTTCTGGCCAGCCCCGTAGAGCTTGGGGCGGGAGCCGCTGAGGATGTTGGTGATCTGACGTGGGATGAACTTCTCCACGTGCTGGTAGGGGCCGTAGTTGTTGGAGCAGTTGGAGATGGTGGAGCGGACCCCGAACGAGCGGGTCCAGGCGCGTACCAGCAGATCACTGGAGGCTTTGGTCGAGGAGTACGGGCTCGACGGGTTGTACGGGGTCGATTCGGTGAAGCGTGCCGGGTCGTCGAGTTCGAGGTCGCCGTAGACCTCGTCGGTGGAGATGTGGTGGTAGCGGACGTCGTGTTCGCGGACCGCGTTGAGCAATGTGGTGGTGCCGATGACGTTGGTGTGCACGAACGGCCACGGGTCGGTCAACGAGTTGTCGTTGTGCGATTCCGCGGCGAAGTGGACGACCAGATCCGTCGCGCGAACGAGGCGGTCGACGAGGTCGGCGTCGGCGATGTCGCCGTGCACGAAGTCGATGCGGTCGGCGACTGGCTCGAGGGATGCCTTGTTGCCTGCGTAGGTGAGCTTGTCGAGCACGGTGACCTGCGAGTCGGGGCGCTGCGCGAGGGTCTGATGTACGAAGTTCGCGCCGATGAACCCGGCCCCACCCGTGACAAGAATTCTCATGAACAGGCACTTTACCGGTGGAGACTCGTGCGGGCCGTTCTTGTCGGGCGCGCGTGCTAGCTTCTGTTCGACTTCGGGGGGAGTACGTCAATGGGTCTCGGCAAAATTCTGATTCGTCTCGCGGCGTCGGTAGCGCTGCTGTTCGGGATCATGTGGGCAATTCCGCAGCTGGCACCTCCGGTGCCTGAACCGTACGAGGGTGTGCAGGTTCTGCCGCCGGTGTCACCGAAACCCACGGGCTCGACGACATCGCCGCCGCCGTTGCCGCCGGGCTTTCCCTCGATGAACCGTCCGCCACCGAAAATCGAGGTACCCGCCGGGCAGCCGCAGCCCATCGCCACCAAATTCGGCTGGACTTACGAAATTCCGGCGGATTGGGAGAATCAGTACGACGCGTTTTCGGAGTGGACCGGTGAGGACGGGTCCACCGCTACATACGGCGCGCTGGGGCTGCACGGGCGCTTCGACTGCGAAGGTGGCGAATTTCAGACCTCGGCAATCACAGGGATGACCGGTCGACGCGTCGGAGACTTGACGGTGCTCGCGTTTCAAGAGGTGCAGAAGGCCTCGATGATCTTCACCAACAGAGACGGATCCGAAACACCTACTGTTCGGATCAGCGACCCTCGGTACTCGGAAGTGGACGGTGAGCCGGCCGTCCGTTACTCAGCCTCGGTCGAAGACATACCCGATACGCCTGATTGCCCACCTCCCAGAGCAACATTCGACGTGGTCACCACAACCGGTTTCGCCACAGCAGAGGTGGCGGTCTTCGTAGTTCTGGCCGACCGGGACGTCGAGGATGCGCTGAACGACGAGGACGTCGACAGCCTTATCTCCACTCTTCGAAAGAGTCCAGTGCAATGACCGAACCTCTTTACGCTAATTCCTCGGAAATAGCCGGTCTCGGCAATCTTCTCGATCGCATCGGCGTCGATACTCTGGCCGGTCATCGTTATCTGATCGACAATGCGGGCCTGAGCGAGAACGTGGTCGGGCAGATTCTGCAGCGACTCCAGCCGTATCTCGCCGGCTTGCAGGAGTTGACACGCACTCGGCAGGTTCACCTGTCCGCCAATTGTGGCGAGATGGGTGTCGAACTGAACAAGGCTGCGTGGCTGTACGCCGACCAGGATCAGCGAAACTACGACCTGTTGAACACTCACACGACACTTCCGCCACTACCGGGCATCGACCGCGGCAGTTCGGATCGTGCCGCCGTCGGGCACGTGGACGAATTCGAAGGACCCGCCGACTACGGCCGATCCCACGGGATCGACTATTCGCCAACGAATCCCGTGCTCGACGACCTCCGCGACGTACTCGCCGATGCCTCCGAGTGGCTCGGCGAGATCGACCGCACGATCTTCGAGCTCTCCGGGTGGAGTCCGCTACGCGAAGCGACCATCCCCGTCACCGGAAACTGGAACGAAATCCGTCGAATCGGTCAGGTGTACCAGATAGCGGGTGACGCGATGGAAGCCGCAGCGGAGTCGTTAGCTGCAGGAGTGCGCCGAGTCGAAGGTCACTGGAACGGCGCTGCCGCACAGGCATTCACCGACTACGCCGACCGGCAACTGGCCGCAATGCGATGGGAAGGTCCGGCCGGACGAACGATCTCTGCGATCTGTGCGGCAATCTCCGACCAGCTTCGCGAAGCCGCCTCGGCAGTGGTGCGCAAAATCGTCGAGTTACTGGAGTCCGAGGTGGCCGTCGACAACGCCCGCGGTGCATTGAAGGTAGTGATCAAGAAGGTTCCGATGGTCGGCACAGCATGGCAGGTCGAAAGCATCATCGAAATATGCTGGACAGCAATGAATCTGACCAAAGAACTCATCGTGAAGATCGAAAAGGTGGTCGACGACTTCGGCGCGTTCCTCGACGCGCTCGGCGACCCCGAAGGCCAGGTGGGCCAGAAGATCGACGACACACTGCGGCCGCTGAACGACTTCCTCGACTACGGCAAGCAAGCCGTCGAAGCGGGCAAGACAGCGGACATCCGACCAGTACTCGACACACCGGACGAGGACTTCTCCGTCGGCACCGGCGACGAACCATGGCGGGACGCATGATCGAGTCCCTGCCTCCGCACGCCCGAGCCGCATACGACCGCCTGATGGCATCCTGCGGTGAGCTCGAGGCCGCACGCACGCGAGCACTGAACACGGACCTGACGGCTCGAGCGGGATCCCGCAGGGTCACCGCGGAACTGCTCGCCCGCCTGGCGTCGTCACCGCAAGCGTCGTCCGACCTGATCCACTACGCAACCCGCGTCGCGTCGGGTGAATGCAGTTGGGAACGAATCGAGGTGGACGCAGAGCCGGTGCCACGGGAAGTCGGAGAGCTCAAAGCCGATTCGCAGATCATGGGGCCGAGCGAATGGCCGACTTCGACGACGGAGGTCCCGTCTCAGCCGTATCGAATCCCGTGGGAATGAGCCGTCGCCAGCGAAGTCTCAGGAACGCGCGACAGTACGTCCGGCAAAGGCCGCCAAACGCTCGTACGCGTTCGACCCGTCCGGTGTGGGCTGCTCCGGTTCGAAGGCACCGGCGCGGCGTTCGTCGGTCAAATTCTCGGACATGAACTCCAGCCCGTCTTCCGCGACGGTCGGGTCGAAGTCGTCGGTGCCGCGACCGAGTGCGGTCGCGAGGTCCCACGCGTGCACCGAGAATTCCGCGGCGACCATACCGAGTGGCAGCGGTGATCCTGCGTCGATCTCGGCCAACAGTTCGCGGGTCCTCTCGGTCCACAGCGGAATCGGGTCGGACGACGGCTCGGGTGACGCCGACCAATCGATCTCGCCGCCCCGCGCCATGGTCACCAAATTGGCCGCGGTGTTCACGAGGTGGTCCGACAGCTCGGCGACTGTCCAGTCGGTACAGGGCGTCGCCGACGCGCGTTCGTCTGCGGTCACAGCGGAGAGCAGAGCGGTGACCTGGCTGATACCGGTTTCGATCTGGGTGCGGCTCGTCACGATCGTTGTCCTCGGATCTCTGGGAAGGCTGGGTATGCGGCGAGCGTAGGTGCACCTCCGAGCCCCCGCAGCGGAAACGGGGAAGGCACAACCGCACGGTCGACGGGAGGGTCTGGAAGACTGCGGGTTCATGCGGGGAATCATTCTGGCGGGCGGCACGGGCTCGCGTCTTCATCCGATCACGATGGGCGTCAGCAAACAGCTGGTCCCGGTCTACGACAAACCGATGATCTACTACCCGCTCTCGACCCTGATCCTCGCCGGGATCCGCGAGATCCTCATCATCACCACCCCCCAGGACGCCGACCAGTTCACCCGCCTCCTCGGTGACGGCTCCCAATTCGGTATCTCCCTGACCTACAAGGTCCAGCACGAACCGAACGGCCTCGCCCAGGCATTCGTCCTCGGAGCAGAGCACATCGGCACCGACTCCGCGGCATTGGTGTTGGGCGACAACATCTTCTACGGCCCCGGCCTGGGCACCCAACTGTCCCGCTTCGAGACCATCGACGGCGGAGCCGTCTTCGCCTACGAAGTCTCCGACCCCACCGCCTACGGCGTCATCGAATTCGACGACAACCGTAAGGCCATCTCGTTGGAAGAAAAGCCGGCCGTACCGAAATCGAACTACGCCGTCCCCGGCCTGTACTTCTACGACAACGACGTCATCGCCATCGCCCGCGACCTCGAGCCCTCCGCGCGTGGGGAATACGAGATCACCGACGTCAACCGCCACTATCTGGAGGCAGGCCGCCTCCAGGTCGAGGTCCTGCCCCGCGGCACAGCCTGGCTCGACACCGGCACCTTCGACTCCCTCCTCGATGCCTCGAACTACGTGCGCACCATCGAACAACGCCAAGGCCTGAAAATCGGATCCCCCGAAGAAGTGGCCTGGCGACGCGGATTCATCACCGACGACGAACTGCGCGTGCGCGCCGAGAAGCTCGTCAAATCCGGCTACGGCACCTACCTGCTCGATCTGATCGACCGAGGGAACCGATGACCTTTCGTGAGTTGAGCATCGCCGGTGCCTACGAATACACCCCACGCCAGTTCGGCGACGACCGCGGCGTGTTCTTCGAATGGTTCAAAGCGTCGGCGTTCGAGGACACCACCGGTCGAGCGCTGGAGTTGAAGCAGGCGAACTGTTCGGTCTCCGCCGCAGGCGTGCTCCGCGGGATCCACTTCACCACCAACCCGCCCGGGCAAGCGAAATACGTCACCTGCGCCCGCGGAGCATTCCTCGACGTCATCGTCGACCTGCGGGTCGGCTCCCCGACGTTCGGGCAGTGGGACAGCGTGCTGATCGACGACGTCGACCGCAAAGCGGTGTTCCTCTCCGAAGGACTCGGCCACGCCATCCTGTCGCTGGAAGACAATTCCACCGTCATGTACCTGTGCAGCCTCGAGTACACCCCGTCACTGGACCGCGACATCAACCCCCTCGACCCCGCCCTGGGCATCGACTGGCCCACCACCGGACGCGACGGATCACCTTTGACCTACGAGCTCTCCGACAAGGACTCAGCCGCCCCCACCCTCGCCCAAGCCCTCGAAGCCGGCAGCCTCCCCACCTTCTAGCTACCGGATCTTGAAGATCACGAATCGCTGAACGAGAAAGTTGATGACCGTCGCCGTGCCCTGGGCGATGACGAAGGCCACGTTCGCGTACCAAAAGCCGTCCGGAAGAGCCTGGTAGAGCCAGGTGTAGATGCCCACCTGGACGGCGAAGGTGACGCCGTACAGCGCGACGACGGCGAAGAACCGGGCCCGTGACGGAGCCGCATTGAAGGTCCAGCGGCGATTGATCAGGTAGGCCGTCGTCGTTCCGAGCACGAAGCCGATGGCCTTGGCCAGCGTCACCCCGACCCCGAAAACGAAATGCAGGATCAGGTTGACGCCCTGGTCGACGATGGCCGACAGCACACCCGTCGCCAAGAAACGCAGCACCTGTGTCTTGAAGTCGAGGGCCGCGTCGGCGATGTTCTCGGTGAGCGGCAGCTCGACGGGTAGCGGAACGTGATGCTGCAACTCGTCGTCCTCGGGCGACCAGTCGTCGTTCCCGGAGCCGTCTTCGATGGAGCGATCAGGGGTGGACACGAGGACTGACACTAGCCGCTGCCGCGGTGCGGGTACCCTCTTGAGCGATGTCCACGACAGCCGACGACGCACTCTTCCCCCTGGAACCACAGGCCGGGAACACTGCGCCGCTACCCACGCAGACCCGCACGATCTCCGGATTCGGCCGCACCGCGCGATCGACCGGAGAGGTGCTCGCCACCTCCGACCCCGAGCTCATCGCGAACGCGGTCAAGCAGGTCGCCGAGCAGAACGACTCCAAGCCCTCGTACCTGCGACGAGGCGTCATTCCACGTGGCCTCGGCCGCTCCTACGGTGACAACGCGCAGAACTCCGGCGGGCTCGTCATCGACATGACGGCGCTCAACCGCATCTACAGCATCGACACCGCGACACGGATCGTCGATCTGGACGGCGGCGTCAGTCTCGACCAGCTGATGCGCGCTGCACTGCCGTTCGGCCTGTGGGTTCCGGTGCTGCCGGGTACGCGTCAGGTCACCATCGGTGGAGCCATCGGCTGCGACATCCACGGCAAGAACCATCACAGTGCGGGTAGCTTCGGCAACCACGTCCGCTCGATGGAACTGCTCACCGCAGACGGTCAGATCCGCCACCTGACGCCGTCGGGAAAGAACGCCAAGCTCTTCTGGGCCACGGTCGGCGGCAACGGCCTGACCGGCATCATCCTGCGCGCGACCATCGAGATGACGCCGACGGAAACGGCGTACTTCAAGAACGACGGCCTTCGCACCGAGAGTCTCGACGAGACCGTAGCCGCTCACCAGGACGGCACCGAGGACAACTACACGTACTCGAGCGCCTGGTTCGACGTCATGAGCGCGCCGCCGAAGCTCGGGCGCGCGACGATCACCCGCGGCTCGCTGGCCAAGTTCGACGAACTCCCCGCGAAACTGCAGAAGGATCCGCTGAAGTTCGACGCACCCCAGCTGTTGACGGTGCCGGATATCTTCCCGATCAGTGGTTTGAACAAGCTGTCGATGAGCATGATCGGCGAGGCCTACTACCGCATGGGCGGGAACTACACCGGCAAGGTGCAGAACCTGACGCAGTTCTACCACCCACTCGACCTCGTCGGTGAGTGGAACCGAGGCTACGGGCCCAAGGGATTTCTGCAGTACCAGTTCCTCGTTCCGACCGAGGCGCTCGAGGAGTTCAAGGACATCATCCGGTTCATTCAGCGCTCCGGCCAGTACTCGGCACTGAACGTCTTCAAGCTGTTCGGCCCGGGAAACAAAGCGCCACTGAGCTTTCCGATGGCCGGCTGGAACGTCGCGATGGACTTCCCGATCAAGGCAGGCCTGAACGAGATGGTGCGCGAACTCGACAAGCGCGTGCTCGAATTCGGTGGCCGTCTGTACACCGCGAAAGATTCGCGCACCGACGCCGAGACGTTCCATTCGATGTACCCGCGGATCGACGAATGGATCAAGGTCCGTCGATCCGTAGACCCCACAGGCGTTTTCGCCTCCGATATGGCTAGAAGGCTGGAACTGCTGTGACGATAGACGCCGTAGGTAACCCCCAGACGATTCTCGTTCTGGGTGGCACCAGCGAGATCGGTCTCGCGATCACCGAGGAGTACCTGTCGAAGTCTCCGGCACGTGTCATCCTCGCCGCGCTGCCGAACGACCCGCTGCGCGAGAGCGCCGTCGCACAACTGACCGCCAAGGGCGCGAAGTCGGTCGACGTCATCGACTTCGATGCACTCGACACCGCGTCGCATCCCAAGGTGATCGACGCCGCCTGGGCCAAGGGTGACGTCGATGTCGCCATCGTCGCCTTCGCCGTCGACTTCGATGCCGAGCAACTCTGGCAGGACCAGCGCAAGGCCGTCCTCGCCGCGAACATCAACTACACCGCTTCGGTGTCGGTCGGTGTGCTGCTGGGCGAGAAGATGAAGGCGCAGGCGTACGGCCGCATCATCGTCATGTCCTCGGTGGCAGGCGAGCGGGTTCGTCGCTCCAACTTCGTCTACGGCTCCACCAAGGCCGGCCTCGACGGGTTCTACCTCGGGCTCGGAGAAGCGTTGCGCGAGTTCGGACCTCGGGTCACCGTGGTTCGTCCGGGCATGGTGCGCACCAAGTTCAGCGCGCACGTCAAGGAAGCGCCGATGACCGTCGACAAGGAGGTCATCGCCAAGCTCGCGGTGAACGCCTCGCGCAAGGGCACTCCCCTCATCTGGACGCCTGCTCCCTGGCGTCTGGTGATGATGGTGCTGCGACACGTACCTCGGCCGATCTTCCGCAAGCTGCCCATCTAACTGTATGACTGTCGGGGTTGCGCCGGCGCGCAGAACTGCTTCTGCCGTCGGAGAAATAGTTGCCGGAATCCTCGTCGCAGTCGTCGTGGCTACGGTCGGGTTGTACGCCTTCTCACTGGTTCAGTGGCCGGCGTTCAACTCGTCCAACGTCACTCGCGCTCTGACGACCCTGGGCCAGGTCGTAGCTGCGGCACTGTTCGCCACGTCGATCTACCTGTACCGAATCCACAAGTGGCCGTGGATCGCTCGACTCTCGGCGTGGGTCGGTCTGTCCGGCTTCGTCACCGTCACCCTCGGCATGCCCTTGGCGGCAACCAAGCTGTACCTGTTCGGCATCTCGGTCGACCAGGAATTCCGTACCGAATACCTGACGCGCCTGACCGATTCGGCGTCGTTGCGCGACATGACGTACACCGACATCCCGCCGTTCTACCCCGCCGGTTGGTTCTGGCTCGGCGGACGCGTCGGCAACGTGTTGGGCATGGACGGGTGGGAAGTATTCAAGCCCTACGCAATCGGGCTGCTCGCCGTCACATCGGTGGTCGCATTCGTGTTGTGGAAGGCCCTGATTCGCAGCGACTGGGCTGTCGCCGCCAGTGCCGTCACCACTGCGCTCGTCGTCGCCTACGCCTCCCCCGAGGCCTACAGCGCCGTCATCGTGCTGCTGTTCGCCCCCGCACTTGTGCTGGCATGGGGTGCGTTGCACAGAAAAGCGGCCGGCGGGTGGGGAGCGGCGGCAGGCACCGGCCTCTTCCTCGGACTGGCCGCGACGTTCTACACCCTGTACCTGGGCCTGGCCGCATTCACCGTCGTACTCATGGCGCTGTTCGCCGCTGTTCTCGCCTATCGCGAGCGCAAGACCTGGAAAGTACTGGTGCCCATCGCAATCAAGGTCGCCTCGATCGCCGCCATCTCCGGCGTCATCGCCGCGACGGTGTGGCTGCCGTACCTCATCGACTTCCTGCGCGGAGCACCGTCCACATCGGGCACGGCGCTGCACTATCTACCCGAAGCCGGTGCAACACTTCCCTTCCCGATGTTCGAGTTCTCCATGTCGGGTGCGCTGTGCCTGATCGGCACGGTATGGCTGGCAGTGCGCTTCTCCTCCTCGCGTCGAGCGCAGGCACTCGGCGTCGGCGTCGTCTCGATCTACCTGTGGACGCTGCTGTCCATGGCCGCCACGGCCGCGGGCACCACGTTGCTTTCCTTCCGACTCGAAGCGGTCTTGATCGTATTACTGGGCAGCGCAGGCGTTTTCGGATTTCTCGAAGGTAGTCACGCGATCTACCAGGCCATCAACGAACCGCCCAAGTTCCGTATCGCGGCCGTCGTCGTGGCGATCATCGGTGCCATGGCCTTCGCGCAGAACATCCCCCAGGTACTGCAGAGCGAGATCACCGTCGCGTACTCCGACACCGACGGTGACGGCAACCGCGCCGACATGCGCCCACCGAGCGCGGTCTCGTACTACCGCGAGGTAGACGACGCCCTCACCGAGCAGACTCAGCGCCCACGCGACGAGACGGTCGTGCTGACTGCGGACACCTCGTTCCTCAGCTACTACCCGTACTTCGGCTTCCAAGGACTGACCTCGCACTACGCCAACCCGCTGGCGCAGTTCGATCAGCGAGCCGACGCCATCGAGCGGTGGACCGAGCTCGAGACACCCGATCAGTTGATCGAGGCGTTGAACACCAGCCAGTGGCGCGCGCCGGACGCCTTCCTGTTCCGACGCGGAGCCGACGGCTA
Source organism: Rhodococcus sp. 15-649-2-2 (assembly GCF_002258645.1). Classification (NCBI taxonomy): domain Bacteria; kingdom Bacillati; phylum Actinomycetota; class Actinomycetes; order Mycobacteriales; family Nocardiaceae; genus Rhodococcus; species Rhodococcus sp. 15-649-2-2. The sequence goes on along the minus strand of NZ_NPFM01000017.1, from coordinate 99,641 downwards.
CACACTGCGCCTGGCCGAGGACGTCTACCCGAACGACCCCAACGTGCGTCGCTACACCGTCACCTTCCCCGAGTCACTGTTCGAGGATCCTCGCTTCACGGTGACGGATATCGGCCCCTTCGCGCTGGTCGTTCGTACTGCTTGACCGACATCGGGGTTGGGCACGGTCGAACTTCGAGTGTCAGCCCAGCCAACCGGACGTACCCGGGTCGGTGGGGCTCGTACTGTTCACGATCAGCGTGTGTGCTGCTGTGCAGACCTGGGCTGGATCGACAGTGAGGAAGTACCTCCACTGGTTCGACGGCGACGCCGGACCATTGGGGTCGAGTGGGCGTGCGACCAGCGCGCAGTAGAACCGTTGGCCGATAACGGCGATGGCACCGATTCTTTCCGAGGGTTGAACCAGGTCGGCGTGGCGTACCCCGTCGGTGGCGGTGAACAGTGCACGAGGTGCGTCGAGTGCTTTCACATACGGGTGTTTGCGTGCGAGACGCCGCAGCGTTCGCGCCATGTCGGCTGAGCACATGTCGGGTTCTGGGAATGCGATCACAATCGTCAGAGCTTCCGCGGTGGCCGTTGCGAAGTCGAGTAGGTGGTCGGAAATGGACGCGAGGACCGAGATCGATGTCGTGTCGGTGGCACGGTCGTCGAGGATCTCTGTCAACGGTCTCGTCACAGGAGGGCGTGGCTGTACCGGAAAGGACGACGTCTGGGATGCATCGAGGGGGGCGGGCCGGCCGAGATGAAATCCTTGTCCGTAGGCGGCACCCCACGCGATCGCCTTCTCCTTCTGTCTCTCGGTTTCGATTCCTTCGGCGATGAGTGCAACATCGAACCGGCTCGCGTAGGCAAGAACGGCGAGCAAGGTGGCGAGCTTGTCGCCCGTGAGGTCGTCGTCGAGCAACGATCTGTCGAGTTTGATCACCTCGGGTGCGAGAAGGGGCAGGACCACCATCGAGTCGGGGTCGGCACCGACGTCGTCCAGAGCGATGATGATGCCGTCACGTCGCAGTCGGTCGGCTGATCGGAGTAACCGCGCCGGGTCTGTGAGCAGGGAGCGTTCGGCGAATTCCGCAACGGGCCGAACCTGCGAGCCGCCTCCACGCAACAGTTCGCTGAGGCGACGGGCCGAGGTCGACGAGTTCTCGGAGGAAATCGCTTCGGCTTCTATGTTGACGAACAACGTACGTGGCGGGTGGTCGGCGGGGGTGAATTGCGCCGCTGCGGCGACTGCTGACGCTATGCATCTACGGTCCAGTTCCTCGGCTATCCCCATGGTGCGAGCGATGTCGAAGATCTGGTCCGGCGAGGTGTCCGGAAAAGCTGGCCACCGGGTGAGCGCCTCGTGCGCAACCACCAGCCCGGTCCTCGAGTCGACGATCGGCTGAAAGACTGAGATCAGTGAGCTGAAACGCTCATCGAAGTCACCGTCGACGCCCAACTTTCACCCCATATTCTCGATCCCAGTGCTGCACATGCACAAAGACTTTCGTTCCCTGCGCCGAGGCACGCGGGGGCGTTGCCTGCATACGGGCTTCGCCACAGTGGTGATGCCGGCGACTGCGTTGCTACTGACCCGCACTGCCGGAGAGTCTTTAGTACCGTGAAACAGTCTGACATGCCTCCAGGCCGTCGGACATGATCGGCGTGCTCGTCGTCGACAGTCATCCGAAAGATGCGGAGCATCAGCAATGTCAGAGCACACGGTGTTCGACCCATCCGAGCGTGAACAGGATGCGGTGGTCCGTGCTCTGCTCGATGATCCCAACGTCAGTGTCATCGACACGACACTGGATCAGCTGGCTTCGCTCCGCCGGTTACTTCCCGCGATAGCGGGCGACTCCGAGGAATTGCCACGGTGGGTGCATTACCCATGGCGGCGCACAATGGTGCGGGTCCTCGGCCCACGCGACTTCGATCGGCTGCGACTGGACCGCAACAGAAACAAGATCACTTCCGAGGAACAAGCTCGGTTCAGAGGATTGCGAGTGGGAGTTGTCGGGTTGAGTGTCGGCCACGCCGTCGCCCACACCCTCGCGCTGGAAGGACTGTGCGGCGAGTTGCGTCTGGCGGACTTCGACGAGCTCGATCTCTCGAATCTCAACCGTGTCCCGTCCTCGGTGTTCGATTTGGGCGTGAACAAGGCGGTCGTCGCTGCCCGACGGATCGCCGAACTCGACCCCTACCTGAATGTGCAGGTGTTCGCGGACGGTGTGACGGCAGAGACTCTCGATGGCTTTCTGGACGGGCTCGATCTCGTTGTGGAGGAATGCGACTCGATCGACACCAAACTGCTGGTCCGTCATCACGCCCGCGCCCGCGGTATCCCCGTGGTGATGGAGACCAGCGATGGAGGCGTCCTCGATGTCGAACGCTTCGATCTCGAACCCGACCGACCGGTGTTCCACGGACTGCTCGGAGAGATGAAGACCGCGGATGTGGCCGACTTGACCGTCGAACAGAAGAGCACAATCGCAGCGACGTTGCTCGAACCGACCAAACTGACGCCCCGAATGATCGCATCGGTGCCGGAAATCGGGCGCACGCTCTCGACCTGGCCACAGCTCGGCGGAGACGTCGCGCTCGGTGGTGCCGCTGTGACCGCTGCTGTGAGGGCATTCGGCCGCGGTGAACCGCTCCCGTCCGGTCGGCGGCGAATCGACCTGGATGCGTTGGTGCGCACCGGACGCGACCCGGCAGCCGGCCCTGAGAACGTATGAGCGGGCGCACCCCCGACCGGACGCATCGCCAGATACTGTTCTTGGGGTTCGCCCGACTTTGATCCGAGGAATTACCCGATGAACGTGATCGACAAGTCGTCTCGTCGGCGAGCGAACTCCTGGCGGTCACGGCTCGATACCCGCACGACCGCAGTCATTGCCAGCGCCACCGGTGCCGTACCGCTGTTGGCTATTGCCCTGCTGTCTCCGACGTTCTTGCGGCCGAACGCACTTCCGATTCTCATCGTGGTGCTGACGTTCACCGCCGTCACCGTGCTCTTCGCTGCCAAAGTGGGGAGGTTGAGTGAACGCCAATTCGCCGTCCTGGGGTTCGGAGGCATGACCGGAGTCGCGATCAGTGCCTTCCTGATCGCCGATCCATCCGGCACGCGTGCGGTCACCTCGATGCTGGCCATCGTTCCGGCAATTGCGGCATCGAGCTCACCGCCACGAGTCACCGCCGGCTTGTCGGCGGCCTCGGTGGTCATGGCCACGGTGCTGTCGGTGGTCAGTGTGGGATCTTCGGGGTGGGCGGTGACTGCCGTTGCGATCGGTGCCGCCGCGACCACGGTGCTGGTGCCGGTTGCGCTCATCGGCGGCCTGCGCCGAACCCTGTCCTCGGTGAACGAGAAACTGCAACGGCTGGCCGACACGGACCCGTTGACGGGGCTGGTCAATCGCCGTGGACTGCTCTCGAATGCCCAGGTCCTCGTGCACGAGGCGTGCGAGCGGAGGGAACCATTGTCTGCTCTCGTCGTCGATGTCGACTATTTCAAGACCGTCAACGACACCGCCGGTCACACGGCCGGGGACCGAACGCTTGCGGCAGTCGCCGACACCCTGGCTCGCGCTGTACACGCAGAGGTCGGCGAATCCGAAGCAGTCGTCGCGCGAACCGGTGGCGAAGAGTTCCTGATCCTCGCCCCGCACCGAGACGGTCACGAACTCACGCAGCAGATACTCGATCGAATCCGGTCCGACTGCCCGGTCACTGTCAGCATCGGAACGGTGACACTCGACGTACGACCCACTGCACCCGGTGACCCGGCGCTGCCCACCGCAGGCGTTGCTTCCAGCGAATCGGGCGGTCTCGATCAGGTGCTCGACGCGGTCGTCCGTGCCGCCGACGCAGCGCTCTACCGCGCCAAAGCCGACGGTCGAGATCGGGCGTACCACGCAGGCACACTCACGATCGGCTGGTCGGGCAGCCCCAGGTCCGGACAGACGCGGACGAGCCGCCCCAAAGACTCCACCAGCCGTCACGCCACCGACGGGATGCGCTGACCGTACCCACACAGTGAGCGGGCCTCGCGGACCATCGACTGCCACACCTCGGGCCTCGCGTTGCGGGCCAGCGAGTCCATGTCCCACCACATCATGACGGTCCTGTACTGCTCACTCGGGTACGCCGCAGCAGGGATAGCGTGGTCGATCCGCCCCCCGGAGCTCTCCCACAAACGTAGGACGTGATCGGCCGCGCTGGCGAACAGGTACCGGCTACCGGTCAATTCGAGCGTCGGCAATGCGGTTCGAGCCAGGACATTCGACACCGTCCGCCCTGCGGCCCCCGCATCCACCCACGCGCTCTTCATTTCCACGATCCCGTGGGAGAGCCGAGCGTGCAACAGTTCGGTGACCAGCGGCAGTCCAGGCGAGTCCTCCCATTCGGCCAACACGTGGGATTGCTCGATCATCGTGTACGGGCCCTGGGCTCTGACGCCGCCGAGCATCTGCCCTGCCTTGTCGAGCACCACGTAGAACAGGGTTGTCGTTGCGCCCGAAGCGACTTCGTCCATATCGAGTGCAGCGGTGACACCATGGCGAGAGTACGATTCCCACGCTCCTTCGACGTAGCGGGACCACAGCTCCGGGGAACCCGATGGCGTCGCGGCCGTCAATGTCATGGTTCCCCCGGCGCAACGCGTCGACCAGGGACCGGCATCGAGCCCTTCTCGGAGAGGGCCGGGCATATCGGGTTCGTGTGCCCGTGAGCTCGGCCGATGTGCCGAGTGGACGCTAGGGAATACGGGGGTCGTCAACGGTGAACTCCTGAGTGATGATCGACAACCCTTCTGAGGCATGTCGAGCGTGTTGTTCGATTTTTGAACAGTTGTCAGGCTCATTGTGCAACAAACAAGCGCCCGGACCGAGGTTTGCTGCCGAAACATACTTCAAGTTCTTTTTGTAGACTTGAGTTGTGTTACATCACTGAATTATTCAATAAATGGGCCAGAATTTTATGACTGGGAACAAGTCCGGGGGTCTCCAGTCACAGAGCGGGCAGGCTCCCACCCAACGGTGTGACCCACGTCGTTCAGGTTTCCGCCTGCCGTGATCTTTCTGTAACCTCGACGCGATGACCACCCACGACCAGAGAGTTCTCGAGCGGCAGCCGACCACGGCACCGGCTCGACACTCCGGCGTCGGGCGCGGTGACGCTGTTGCGGCGGTGGGATTCCTTGTGGCCGCGGTGTACGTCCTGCAGGGCCAGTGGCGGAATCTGAGCGGCGGCTACCTCTACAACAGTGGCCAGGACCAGACGATGTGGGAGTGGTTCTTCTCCGTCGCCGCCCATGCCGTCGCGCATCTGGACAACCCGCTGTCGAGTGACCTGCAGAATTACCCGCTCGGGGTGAATCTGATGGCGAACACGGCAATGTTCGGCATCTCGATACCCCTGGCCCCGATCACAGTGCTCTTCGGACCGACCGTCACCTGGGCGATCGCCCTCACCGCCGGCCTCGCCGGAACCTCCTTCGCCTGGTACTGGCTGTTCTCGCGTCAGCTGAACGCCTCCAAGGGTGCGGCCGCGATCGGCGGTGCGCTGTGCGGCTTCGCGCCCGGAGCAATTTCCCACGCCAACGGGCACCCCAACTTCGTGGTGCTGTTCCTGCTTCCGGTCATCGCGATGCTGGTCACGCGCATCGCCCACGGCGGCGGAACCACCAAGAACACCATCGGGCTCGGCTTGATCGTCGCGCTGCAGATCCTTCTCGGCGAAGAGCCGCTGCTGATTTTCGCGATGTCGTTCTCCATCTTCGCCGTCGCCTACTACGTGACCCGGCCACGTTCGCTGTGGCCGGCTGTTCGCAATGCCGTGCCCCGGCTCGCTGTATCGGCCACGATCGCGCTGGCCATCGTCGCGCTTCCGCTGTGGTGGCAGTTCTTCGGACCACAGTCGTACTCCTTCCTCGAACACGGACCGATGGGCAACGACGCGAAGGCCCTGTTCCAGTTCCCGACGCAATCGATCGGCGGCGTCGCGACTCCGGGGCAGAACGTCCGCATCAACGCCACCGAAGAGAACGCGTACTTCGGGTGGCCGCTGCTGGTGCTGTGCCTGGTGGCCGCGGTGTGGATGTGGCGTGTTGCCTGCGCCAGAGCGGCGGCGGCAACGGCAATCGTCATGAGCGTGCTCTCGCTCGGTGCGACGCTGATGATCGGCAAGAACGACACCGGCATTACCCTGCCGTGGACGAAGCTCGCCGAGTACCCACTCGTCGAATCCGTCCTCGAGACCCGCTTCGCCCTCGGTGCGGTCCCCGCATTGGCCCTGCTGCTTGTACTGGCCACCGATCGAACGTTCCGGAACGGACTGCGCCCACTGCCTGCCTTCTGGATTGCCGGACTCGCCCTCGCGCTCGTTCCGCTGATCCCGACGCCGCTGGTTGCCGTCGACAAATCTCCGACGCCGGAGTTCTTCGCCGACGGTGAGTGGGAGAACTTCGTCGACGACGGTTCCGTCGTCACCGTGCCCCTGCCACGGCCCGAGGACGCCCGCCCGCTGCGCTGGCAGATGGACGCCGACATGGGCTTCAAGCTGGCAGCCGGATACTTCGTCGGACCGAGTGATCAAGAAGAGAAGGTTGCCAAGTACGGAGCCGTCGACCGGCCGACGGCACTGTTGCTGGGCTCGGTGTACGACCAAGGCACTGTCCCGGAGATAACCGACGATCAACGTGCGCAGGCCGTCGAGGATCTGACGTTCTGGGAGGCGGACGTGGTCGTACTGCCGCCGAGCAAGCGGACCGTTGCACTGCGCACCACCGTCACCGAACTGCTCGGTGTCCAGCCGCAATACACCGGTGGCGTGTGGGTGTGGGATGTGCGGACGCTCGTCCAATAGCATCGTCGGCGTGCCCGAGACCGCTCCGAACGTCAAGACCGCCCGGCTGATAGCGATCGTCACCGGAATCGTCGGTGCACTCCTGGCCATCGCAACGCCCCTGCTGCCGGTTCAGCAGGACGTCGCGACGCTGTCGTGGCCACAGAGCTCGTTCGGCAGCGTGAACGCCCCGTTGGTGAGCTACTCGCCCGTCGACCTCGAGGCAACCGTTCCGTGCAGCGCGGCCACGGCTCTCACCGACGGCGGCACACTGGTCTCCACCGCACCCATCGCGGCTGCGAAGACCGAGCAGAAGGCACTGATCGTTGGGGTCGACGACGGCCGACTGCAGGTGCTGCTGCGCGATCGCGTTCTTGCCGAGGCACCCGTCGACGAGCTGAGCGGTAACTGCGCGCTGACCGTATCGTCGAACGCCACCCGCACGGTCGTCGACCTCGACGGCAACGCGAACACCGTGGACGGAGACATCCGGCCCCAGGTCGTCGGCGTGTTCACCGATCTCACGGCACCGGTCGACGGCCTGAACGTGCGCGTGGACATCGACTCGCGCTATTCCTCCACTCCGACGACGTTCAAGTTGCTGGCGATGATCGTCGGCGCACTCGCTGTCATCGCCTCCCTGTTCGCGCTGCATCGACTCGACGGCATGGACGGGCGACGCCACCGACGATTCCTTCCCTCGCGCTGGAAATCCGTTACCGGAGTCGACGCCGTTGTGGTGGGTGTGCTGGTGCTGTGGCACTTCATCGGCGCGAACACTTCCGACGACGGTTATCTGCTCAACATGGCCCGCGTCTCCGAGAACGCCGGCTACATGGCCAACTACTTCCGTTGGTTCGGCGTCCCGGAGGCGCCGTTCGGCATGCCGTACTACGACATGCTGGCCGCCCTCGCCAAGGTCAGCACCGCCAGCATCTGGATGCGCCTGCCCGCCACCATCGCCGCGCTGCTGTGCTGGCTGGTCATCAGCCGCGAGGTCATCCCGCGTCTGGGCCGCGCGGTGCTCACCAACCGCGTCGCACTGTGGACCGCGGGACTGGTGTTCCTCGCCTTCTGGCTCCCCTACGACAACGGATTGCGGCCCGAACCGATCATCGCTCTCGGCGCATTGTTGACCTGGTGCTCGATCGAACGCGCCATCGCTACCGGACGACTGCTCCCAGCCGCGGTAGGCACGCTGATCGCCGCCTTCTCCCTCGCCGCCGGACCCACCGGGTTGATAGCCGTCGCCGCCCTGCTCGCCGGGCTGCGCCCGTTGGTGATGATCGTGGTCAAGCGGGCTCGGGAGGTGGGTCTGCTCGCCGTTCTCGCGCCGCTGGTCGCGTCGGGACTGGCGGTGTTGATCGCAATCTTCGCCGACCAGACTCTGAGCACCGTGCTCGAAGCCACCCGGGTGCGCTCGGCCATCGGACCGAACGTGCCGTGGTTCGAAGAGCGCGTGCGCTGGGACGCACTGATGACCATCTCACCCGACGGCTCGCTCGCCCGACGGTTCGGCATGTTCGCGATGCTGCTGTGCATCGTCGTGTGCATCGCGGTGATGCTCCGTAAGAACGGACGCATTCCCGGAACCGCCACCGGGCCGTCGCGTCGGATACTCGGAATCATCCTGGGCGCATTGGCTTTGATGATGTTCACCCCCACCAAGTGGACCCACCACTTCGGTGTGTACGCCGGTCTCGCGGCGTCGCTGGCCGCATTGGCGGCAGTGGCCGTCACCGCGGCGACCGTACGATCTCCACGCAACAGAACACTGTTCACTGCCGCTGTTCTGTTCCTGACGGCAGTGGCGTTCACCAGCTCCAACGGCTGGTGGTACGTGTCGAGCTACGGAATTCCGTGGTTCGACAAGCCGCCGTCCATTGCCGGCAAGGGCTTTTCGACGATCCTGCTCGGCCTGACGGTTCTGACTCTGCTCTACGCGGCCTACCAGCACGTCCGATTGCCTTATCGCAGAAAAGAACCCACCACACGACGCCGATTCGCGCCGTCCGCACTGACCATCGTCGCCGGCGGCGTCGTCGCCTTCGAAGTGCTCTCTTTCGCCAAAGGCGCTGTGGCGCAATACCCCGCGTATTCCATCGCCCGCTCCAACTTCTCGGCTCTCGCCGGAAATTCGTGCGGACTCGCCGGTGACGTGCAGGTGGAAACCGACGTCAACGGATCGGTGCTACCACCGATCGACCCAGCAGCGGAAGCACTCGGAGCGGGCGGTAGTACCGGATTCACGCCCGACGGCGTCGCCCAGGATCTGACCGCAGACTCCGAGGACACCGCGCAGGGCAGCGCCAACTCCATCCGGGCCGAGGACTCCGAACAGAGCGCGGCGGCAACCTCGTCGAACTCCGCGGGCACCTCCGGCGGTACCAACGAGAACGTCGGAATCAACGGTAGCTCGGTTGCCCTGCCCTTCGGCTTGAATCCCGCGACCACTCCGGTGCTCGGTAGCTTCGGTGCCACCGAGCCTGCATCGCTGACCTCCGGTTGGTACCAGCTCTCCGACACCGACCGCGGCGACCTGATCGCCATCGCCGCCGCAGGCCGAATCCGATCGGTGGACAAGGACGGCATCGTCACCCCGGGCCAACGCGTCGAACTGGAATACGGACGCCGCGACGGTAGCGACGTGCAGGCATTGGGGCGCGTGACGCCTCTCGATATCGGCCCGTCGCCGTCGTGGCGCAATCTGCGGGTCCCGATGACCGATCTACCGGTCGAGGCAGACGTCGTTCGCATCGTCGCCGAGGACAACGATCTGGCCGGCGACCAATGGCTCGCCGTCACCCCGCCTCGCGTCCCGAAGACACAGACGCTGAACTCGCTCGTCGGATCGACCGACCCGGTGTTGCTGGACTGGGCCGTCGGACTGGCCTTCCCGTGTCAGCGACCGTTCGATCATCGGGACGGCGTCGCCGAGGTTCCGAAGTACCGGATTCTGCCCGACCGCACCGGGGCCGAATCCACCAACGCCTGGCAGGACTCGATCGGCGGTGGCCCACTCGGCTGGACCGAACTGCTCCTCGGGGCGCAGACGCTGCCGTCGTATCTTGCCGACGATTACGCCCGGGACTGGGGTTCGATCGAGAGATACATGCCACTCGACCCTGACGCCGCGACGGCCGAGATCGCCGTCGAGCAGCAGTCTCGGTCGGGACTGTCCAGCGACGGACCGATGAAAACAGACTGAATTCCCGTTTTTCGGTGGGTTACGGGGACGGTGCCTGTGTGACCTCTTCGTCACGCTCGCATAACATCGACTCTCGTGCCCGACGTCGTGACAGATTCATCAGCTGGTCCCCCCGTCCCCGCTCCACTGCGAGCCTCGGACGAACTTCGTGCTCAGGTACGAATTCCACGGCTGATCGCCATGGTGGCCGGCGTGCTCGGTGTGCTGTTCGCACTGATCACTCCGTTCGCCCCTGTCACGCAGACCACCGCCACCATTGCGTGGCCGCAGAACGGGCTCCTGCAGGACGTGGACGCCCCGCTGGTGTCCCAGGCACCGGTGAGCCTCAGTGCGACCCTGCCGTGCTCTGCTGTCGCCGCGCTCCCCGCGTCGGGCGGGCTGTTGTTGGCGACGGCACCCCCGCAGGGTGAAGGCGCTGCGCTGAACAGTTTGTTCGTGCGCGTCGGTGAATCGAACGTCGACGTCCTCGATCGCAACGTCGTGGTCGCGACAGCGCCTCGCGCCGACGTCCAGAGCACGCGCTGCGCGGCCATCGAAATCACCTCGAACGACCAGTACACATCGGCCGCGTTCACCGGCCTGACGAACGACGACGGCCAGCCCCTGCAAGGCCGGCTCGACGGCGATCTGCGCCCCCAGGTCGTCGGAATCTTCAGCGATCTCAGCGGCGCGGCACCCGCGGACATGTCCGTCACCGTCGACGTCGACTCCCGCTTCTCGTCGTCGCCGACGTTGCTCAAGTTGCTGATCATGATCCTGGCGATCGCCTGCACCGCGCTGGCCATCGGCGCACTCGGACGACTCGACGGCACCGATCGCCGCGCACACCGCCGCTTCTTCCCGTCCCACTGGTGGAAGTTCACCGGTGTCGACGTCACCGTCCTCGGTGTTCTGGTGGGGTGGCATTTCGTCGGTGCCAACACCTCCGACGACGGCTACCTGCTCACGATGGCCCGCGCCGCCGACCACTCCGGCTACATGGCCAACTACTTCCGCTGGTTCGGCGTACCCGAAGCACCGTTCGGCTGGTACTACGACGTGCTCGCCGTCTTCGCCAAGATCTCGACCGCAAGCCCGTGGATGCGGTTGCCCGCCCTCATCGCCGGAGTCCTGTGCTGGATGGTGATCAGCCGCGAGGTGGTTCCGCGCCTCGGACGCGCGGTACGCAAGTCCAACGTCGCGCTCTGGACCGGCGGACTGGTGTTCCTCGCCTTCTGGCTCCCGTACAACAACGGACTGCGACCCGAACCGATCGTCGCCCTCGGCGCACTGCTCACCTGGTGCTCGGTGGAGCGTTCCATCGCCACCGGCAGGCTGCTCCCCGCCGCCGCGGCCTGTCTCATCGGAGCCTTCACCCTCGCCGCCGCTCCCACCGGATTGATGTGTGTGGCAGCACTTCTCGCCGGCGCGCGACCCATCGCGCGGATTGTCGTCCGACGCCACCGTCAGGTCGGCACCCTGGCCCTGCTTGCACCGTTGGCCGCCGCCGGTGTGCTCGTCCTCGTCGTGGTCTTCGCCGACCAGACGTACGCAACGGTCATCGAGTCCACCCGAGTTCGGACCATCATCGGCCCCAACGAGGCCTGGTACCAAGACTTCCTGCGGTACTACTACCTCTTCGTCCAGACCGTCGACGGCTCCGTCGCACGCCGCTTCGCGTTCCTGACGATGCTCCTGTGCCTCTTCACGACGCTGTTCGTGCTGCTGCGTCGTCGCCGCATCCCCGGCATCGCGAACGGCCCGGCCTGGCGTCTGCTGGGCGTCGTACTCGGCACCATCTTCTTCATGATGTTCAACCCCACCAAGTGGACTCACCACTTCGGTTCCTACGCCGGAATCGCCGGTGGGCTCGCCGCCCTGACAGCGGTGGCCGTCTCCGCCAGCGCCCTGCGTTCGCGGCGCAACCGCTCACTGTTCGCAGCCGGGCTGATGTTCGTTCTCGCACTGTCGTTCTCGGGCATCAACGGCTACTGGTACGTCTCGAGCTACGGCGTGCCGTGGTTCGACAAGACGGTGTCGCTGGGCGGCAACGAATCGGGCACCCTGTTCCTCATCCTCTTCGGACTGGTCCTCGCCGTCGCCGCCTTCCAGTACCTGCGCGAGGGATACGCTCCGCCACAGCCGAAGCCGACGTCTGCGCGCGGTAAACGCATCCGAAAGTTCGCTGCCGCACCGCTGACCGTCATCGCCGGAATCATGGTGCTGTTCGAGGTGCTCTCGCTCGTCAAGGGTGCCGTCTCGCAGTACCCCGCCTACTCGCTCGCACGCTCGAATGTGCAATCGGTCCTGGGCAATTCGTGCGGCCTCGCAAACGATGTCCTCGTCGAGTCCAACCCCAACGCAGGCATCCTCAACCCATTGCCGGGCGAGTTCGATGCCACCGCAGGCCCGCTCGGCGGATCGAGCTCCACCCTGCGTAACTTCACCGCCAACGGCATTCCCAGTGACCTCAGCGCCGATGCCGTGGAAGTCAAACCAGGACAGGGCAATACCGACCAACAGGCCGTCGGACCCGCTTTCGAGGAAGGCCAGAGTTCCGGCACCGCAGGCGGTACCGGAGCCGTGGGCGTCAACGGCTCGAACGCAGCTCTACCCTTCGGTCTCGACCCCGCCACCACCCCGGTACTCGGCTCGTACCAGGAGGGCATCCAGGAACCCGCGTCGGCCACGTCGAGCTGGTACCAACTGCCCGCTCGGAGCGACGACGCACCCCTGGTCGTCTTCTCGGCAGCCGGACGCATCTGGTCGTACGACGACACCGGAGCACTCACCTACGGACAGTCACTGCTGCTCGAATACGGCAAGCGTCAGCCCGACGGAACCGTCCAGGCCGAGGGCACCTACCTCCCCCGCGACATCGGACCCGCACCTTCGTGGCGCAACCTCCGAATCCCGTTGGCGGACATCGCACCTGACGCCGACGCCGTCCGTATCGTCGCCAACGACCCCAACCTCACCGGCGACCAATGGCTCGCATTCACCCCGCCGCGAGTTCCGGTGATGGAAAACCTGAACACCATGATCGGCAGTGAGCAGCCCGTTCTGCTCGACTGGGCCGTCGGACTTCAGTTCCCGTGCCAACGTCCCTTCGACCACCGCTACGGCGTCGCCGAAGTGCCCGGATACCGCATCCTCCCCGACCGCCCACTCGCCGTCAGCTCCACCGACACATGGCAATCGGGCGAGAACGGCGGTCCACTGGGCTGGTCCGAACTGCTCGCAAAGCCCGTCACCGTTCCCACCTACCTGAAAAACGACTGGGCCAGGGACTGGGGATCGTTGGAGCGCTACGAGCAGTACTACCCGAGCGCGGTGCCCGCTGAACTCGAGACCGCCGACGTCACCCGATCGGGTTGGTACAAAGACGGACAACTGCGGGTATTCGAGGACTGACCGCCCGCCCCCGCTCCTCGTCAATGGACCCTTGCACACGTCTCGACCGTGCAAGGGTCCATTCACGTTTGGACCCGTCGTGAGTCAATGGACCGTTGCAGACGTCTGAGCACGTGGATGGTTCATTCACCTTTCCGGGAGCCACGACCGCGGACTCCATCGGCCGGCCTCAGCATCCGCGTCCGACAGCATCGTCAGGCTCGAGACTGGTAACAGCCAATCCATCCACAGAGTGGTCGTTCATCCACAGACATCCTGAGACAGCGTCGAAACGCGACGAACGTGTCGGTGTCGAATTCCACTCTTCGGGCATGAGAAGACGACTGTGGAATGCAGAATCATTGTTCGACCTGAGCTCGATCGGCGTCGTGACGCGCCGGCAGCTTCGCGAGGCGGGCGTGAGTGACGCAGCGATCGATGGCAGGTGCGCAGCCGGCGGTCCGTGGCAGCGATTGCTACCGGGTGTCGTACTGCTGCGCAACGGTCATCCGTCGACACTCGAGCGGTCAGCCGCGGCGCTCGCATACGGCGGACCGAAGAGCATGATCAGCGGCTGCGTCGGACTCGATTCGTTCGGATACGGCACCAACGGATCCGCCGGGGAGGTTCATCTACTGCTACCCGCGGAGATGCGTCGGGCATCGGTGTCTTTTGTCCGAGCCGAGCGGACGTGGCGGCTTCCCGAGCCGATAGCCAAGGGCAGCATCCGAGTTGCTCCTCTGGTGCGTTCATTGGTCGACGCCACACGGGCCGCGAAATCCGAGGCACGGTGCGTCGCCTTGTTGACCGAGGTGCTCCAAAGGGGCGGCGTGACCATCGATCAGGTCGCCATCGAACTGGCCGAAGGCCCGCGTCGCTACAGCGCGCTCACCCGTCGAGTACTCCGCGAGTTGCGCGACAACGCGCACTCGGTGGCGGAACTGGAAGACCAGCGACTGTACCGAACCAGCGGGCTGCCTGCGATGACACACAACTGCGACATCTACGCCCGGAGCGGCGAGTTCATCGCCAACACCGACGGGTGGATCGACGCCGTGGCACTGGCACGTGAGGTCGATTCCGTGACCCACCATCTGTCACCGGCCGACTACCAGCGGACACAAGCACGACGCAACCGAATGCAAGCACACGGACTGATCGTCGTTTCCCATTCACCGCAAGACATCCGCGATCGGCCGACACAGGTGCTCGACGACTTACGGATGAATTACCAACACGCCCTGGCCAGACCTCGACCGGATGTGGTGATGGTTCCGCGCGAATCGACCGCGTGAATGGACCACCGGACACGTCTGACCGGTGCAGTGGTTCATTGACACCGAACAAGAGGATGCGTGAATGGACCTTTGCATACGTCTGACCGGTGCAGTGGTCCATTGACGCGAACGGGAGCGGAGCGACCCCGCGTACGAAGGACCACCCCCTCCAGTCCGGCTAGATCGGGAGCAACGAGTGCTTACGCGGACTCTTGTGCACTTCCTTGTCTTTCAGGATGTGCAGGGCCTTGCGGATTTCGAGGCGCGTCTGCGACGGCTCGATGACGGCGTCGATGTAGCCACGCTCGGCAGCGATCCACGGGGTTGCGACATGCTCGTTGTAGAAGTTGATCAGCTGCTTGCGCAGCGCCGGTGCATTCTCGCCTGCTTCGGCGAGTTGCTTACGACTCATGATGTTGATGGCACCTTCGGCTCCCATGACGGCGATGCGGGCGGTCGGCCAGGCGAGGTTGATGTCGGATCCGAGCTGCTTCGAGCCCATCACCGCGTATCCGCCGCCGTACGACTTACGAATCACCACAGTCAGTTTCGGTACCGTCGCTTCGACGAACGAGAAGATGAAGCGGCCACCGCGATGGATGACACCGAGTGTTTCCTGGTCTACGCCGGGCAGAAAGCCGGGTGTGTCGACGAGGAAGATGATCGGAATGTTGTAGGCATCGCTGAGGCGGATGAACCGGGCGGCTTTGTCCGCTGCCTTGGCGTCGAGCGCCCCGGACAGGTGCATCGGCTGATTGCCGACGATCCCCACCGGCCGACCGTCGACGCGCGCGAATCCGGTGATGACGTTCGGTGCAGTCTGGCCGGACAGCTCGTGGAATTCGCCGTCGTCGAAGATACGCAGAATGATGTCGTGCATGTCGTACCCGGCATTGTCGGCGTCGGGCATGAACGAGTCGAGCTTGCGATCGGAATCGGTGATCTCCGGCTCGAGCCCCGGATTGATCACCGGCGACTCTTCCTGGCAGCTCGACGGCATGTAGCTCAGGTAGTTGCGGATCCACTCGAACGCAGCCTTCTCGTCGGCTGCCACGTGATGGACGTTGCCGTTGATGGCCTGGACGCGGGCACTACCGAGGTCGTCGAGGCTGACGTCCTCGCCGGTGACGGACTTGATGACGTCCGGACCGGTGACGAACATGTACGCCTCTTCGGTGGCGACAACGATGTCGGTGTTGATCGGCGCGTACACCGCACCACCGGCGCACTTACCGAGGATCAACGAGATCTGCGGGCACAGGCCGGACAGCGCTTCGTGGCGTCGACCCAGTTCGGCGTACCACGCGAGCGAGGTGACAGCATCCTGCACGCGAGCTCCACCGGAGTCGTTGATACCGACGACCGGGCAACCCATCTTGATCGCGAAGTCCATGATCCCGGCGACCTTACGGCCGAACATCTCGCCGACGGTTCCGCCGAACACCGTCTGATCGTGCGAGAACACCGCGATCGGGCGGCCGTCGACGGTTCCGTGACCGGTGACGACACCGTCGCTGTACAGGGCACCCGGATCGTTGGGTGCCTTCACCAGTGCACCGATCTCGACGAAGCTACCGGGATCGAGCAACGAGTTGACGCGATCGCGAGCGCTGGGGATGCCCTTTTTCGCGCGCTTCGCGACCCCGATCTCGCCGGCCGGTTCCTTGGCCAGTTCGAGCCTCGCCCGTAGTTCGGCCAGCTTCTCGGCAGTGGTGGCACTCAAAATCTACGCTCCGGTTCTTGCAGACTCGATGTTCTCGAGCGTCTTCGACAGGTGGGCCGCAATTTTTCCAATGTACGGCTCGTCGACGACCGCGAGGTGATCGCCTCCGACGTAGACGATCTCCAGGTCCTTGACCACCGGTCCCCAACCACCATGCTCTTCCCGGGTGGCATAAGCGGGCTCGAGCGCGATCGCGTCGTCGTGGTACTTGTCGGCCAAGTACAACGTCACGTGCCCGCCGTACTCCTTGAGCTCGGCCGTCTGGATCGCGCGATTGTCGAGCCACGAGGTGCGCTGGTGCTCGATGATTCCGCCGGGAATCTTTGCGCCACTGAGCTTCACCAGATCGGTGATGATCCGAATCTGGCCCTCGTCGTCGGAGTCGACCAACTTGTCGTACGGGATCGGGTAGTCGACGTTGTACGTCTTCTTGGCGAACTCCGCGTACCGCTCCCAGCGCTTGCGCACCTCGTCCTTGGTGTCAGGAATCTTGGTACCGGGCATGACGGTATCGAGCAGCCCCACGTAGGCGACCTCGATACCCTCTTCCTCCATCTGACGCGCCACCTCGTAGGCGAGGATGCCGCCGAGCGACCAACCGACGAACACGTACGGTCCCTCGGGCTGGATCGCCTTGATCAGCGGCACGTACTCCGCAGCACGCGTGGCGATGGGCCCCTCGACCCGCTCGAGCCCGTACATCGGCGTGCCTGCCGGCAGCTTCCGCAGCAACGGCTCGTAGGCGACGGTGGAGCTACCAGCCGAGTGGAACGCGAACACCGGTGTGGCGGTGGAACCTTCGGGGCGAGTGCGCAGATTGCGCACAACACCGTCGATCTCACCGTCTTCGAGGTGCGGGCGGACCTTGTCTGCGAGCTGCTCGATGGTTTCCGAGTCGAGGACGTCGTCGAAGGTGATCTCGCCGCCTGCCCGCTCGGTCAGACGAGCAGCCAACTTCTCGGCCGTCTCGTCGTCGAGGATCGGCAGGGTGTTGAAGATGCCCTTGGCCGATTCCTTCGTCACCACTGCCCACGTTGCGAACGTCATCCGCTCGGCATTGTCGCGCGGCGGGACGTCGGAACCGGCGGCTTCGGCGAACGCTTCCTTGCCGCCGAGGTCGGTCTGCGCCGGGGCAGCAACAGCCGGGGCAGCCTTCTCGACGGGAGCGTCGGCGGCAGGAGCATCGTCCTCGACGGGGGCAGTCTCGACGGGGGCAGGCTCGATCGAAGCCGGTGCAACAGCAGCCTGCTCGGCCGCCTTCTCTGCTGCCTGCTTGTCGGCCAATGCCTGCACCTCGTCGCGGTTCTCGATCGCGTAACGCAGGTACTTCTCCACCTCACGCAGGTTCGCGTCTCGCACGGCCTGCAATTGCACTGTGGGAATGTCGAATTCGTATTCCACGCGGTTCTTGATGCGGACCGCACTGAGCGAGTCGAGACCGAGTTCGATCAGCGGAACCTCGGGCGGCAGATCCTCGGGCGCGTAGCCCATGGACTCCGCCACGATGATGGCCAATCGGTCTTCGAGCTTCTGATTGCCGTTCGGATCCCAACGGTCACCGAACGTCTCGACGACCTCCGGCAACTCCTCCATGGGCGAAGAGCTCTGCTGCTCGACGGCGACAACAGGTTCCGGACGCACATCACCGGAGGTGACGACGGCCTCGTGCAGCAGGGTGAACGCCGAGCCCTCGTGTGCGTGCACCTGGACCGATGCACCACCGAGATGAGAGGTCAGTGTGGTGACGACCGTGCCCACCTTCGGCACCGCAGCATGGGAAACCGAAACACCAAGGGCCACATCGGAGAACACCTGCGACGCAGCAGCCGTGACGAGTGCATCGAATCCGGTGACGGCCGAGGCCTGAACCTCCCAGACGTGACGGCCGTCGGGCAGCGCGACGCGTGCGCCGGGCACCCGGGTGTTACCGCTGGAGCTGACCTGCGAGTTGAGCCAGAACTCCTTGCGCAGGTATGCAGTTCGCGGGATGGCGGCGTACGGGCCGGACTCGAACAGTGTGGCCAACTCCAGCGCGTGCCCGTGGACGTACAGCTGCGCCAGCGCGGCCAGGAACGTCTCTGCCTCGTCTTCTTTGCGCTTGAGCGTCGGGATCAGCGTCGAGTCCGCGACGCCTGCAGCCCATGCGGTCGCGGCCACCGACATCAACGCCACCGGGTTGGGCGCGAGCTCGATGAACGTCGTATGTCCATCTCCGACAGCGACATTGACGGCCTGGGTGAACCAGACCGGATGGCGCATGCCTTTGGTCCAGTAGTCGACGCCATGGATCGCCGCATGTCCGACGCGATAGTGCGCCTCACGATCGACCGACGAGTAGACCCCGGCGGTGAGCTTGCCCGGTTCGATTCCGGCCAGTTCGGCAGCCAGCTCGCCGAGCAGCACGTCGACTGCCGCGGTGTGGCCGGCTCCCTTGACGTCGAGCAGTCGAGCCATTTTGCCTGCGGCCTCGGCCATCTCGACGAGAGCCTCGACCTCGGCGCGCGGCCCACCGACCGTGGTGTGCGTCGGTGCGGCGTAGACGCAGGGCTCCACATGCGGGAACTGATCAGTGAGGGTCTTGACCTCGTCGGGGGTGTACTCCACCAGCGCCATGGCACCCTGCGAGGCGGCACCGAGTCCGTCCTGGCCCTCGGCCAGCAGCCGTGAGCGGGCGTAGATGATGCGGACGGCGTCTTCGAGGTTGAGACCTCCGGCGACGTAGGCTGCCGCGACCTCGCCCATCGAGTGTCCGATGACGGCGGACGGCTCGGCACCGTGCGCGCGAAGTGTTGCGGCCAAGGCGATCTGGATGACGAAGATGGCGACCTGGGAGTTCTCGAACTCGTAGGTCTGCGAGTCGTCGAGGATGATCTCGCGGATGGAATATCCGGCTTCGTCGACGAGCAGCTCGTCCACCTTGTCCACCTCGGCGGCGAACACGGCGTTGGTTCGGTACAGCCGCGATGCCATCTTGCGGTGTTGCGAGCCGAAGCCGGAGAACACCCACACCGCGCCGTTGGACGCGGGTGAATCCGCGGAGAACACGCCGGGGCCCGGCTTGCCGGCGGCGATGGCGCGCAATCCGGCGATGGCCTCGGCCGTGGTGGATGCGAGAACCACTGCGCGCGAACGCCCGTGGTTACGGCGAGCCAACGTGCGGCCCACGTCGACGAGAGGCGTCGTGCTGCCCTCTTCGGTCTCGAGCCAGTCGGCCAGCTCCGATGCGGCCCGCTTACGGCGTGACGGCAAAGCAGCAGACACAGCGAGAATCACTGTCTCCGAGCCGGTTTCAGTATCGGACACAGTGGTCTCGGCCAGAATGGTCTCGGCCTCGGCTACCGGATCGGTCGTCTCGACCGCGGACACGATGGGCTCCGACACGACAGGCTCCGGATCGGCAACGATCGGCAGTTCCTCACCGGCCACATCGGTGAGGCCCTCGACGAGAGCCGCCTCCGGGTCGACGGCCGAGGCGTCGAACGCGCCGTCGGTCTCACCCGGGACGTACTCGCGCACGACAACGTGCGCGTTGGTGCCACCGAAGCCGAAGCCGGAGACGCCTGCGACGGCCTTGCCGGTGTAGCGCGGCCAGTCGGTGGCCTCCGGGATGACCTTCAGGTGTGCCTTGTCGAAGTCGATGTACGGGTTGGGGCCCACGTAGTTCAGCGACGCAGGCAGCTTGTTCGCCTGCATCGCGAGGACGACCTTGATCAATCCTGCTGCGCCCGCGGCAGATTCGAGATGCCCGAAGTTGGTCTTCGCCGATCCCAGCAGGGCCGGCTTGTCGGCGTCGCGGCCTCGGCCCACCACACGACCGAGAGCATCGGCCTCGATGGGATCGCCCAGGATGGTTCCGGTGCCGTGCGCTTCGATGTAATCCACGCCCGACGGGTTGATACCGGCGTCGCGGTAGGCGAAACGCAGAGCGTCGGCCTGCGCGTCCGGGCTCGGTGCCAGCAGTCCGTTGGAGCGGCCGTCCTGGTTGATCGCAGATCCGGCGATGACGGCGAGGACGTCATCACCGTCGCGCTCGGCGTCTTCGAGTCGCTTGAGGACGACGAGTCCACCACCCTCGGAGCGGATCATGCCGTTCGCGTCGGACGAGAACGCCTTGATCTTGCCGTCGGGCGCAAGCACACCCGTCTGGCCGAAGCCCACGGTGATCGGCGGCGCGAGCAGCATGTTGACGCCACCCGCCACAGCCAGATCGGATTCGCCGGTACGCAAGCTGCGCACCGCCTGGTGCACGGCAACCAGGGAGGACGAGCAGGCGGTGTCGACGGCGATCGACGGCCCGCGGAAGTCGTAGAAGTACGACACCCGGTTGGCCACGATGGCCGTGGACGTGCCGGTGAGCGCATAGGGGTGCACGGCCGGGTCGCTGACGGCGATGAGCTGGTAGTCGTTGGACGAGCTGCCGATGAAGACGCCCACCTGGCTGCCCTTGATCGAGCTGGCCGGAATGTGTGCGTGCTCGAGCGCTTCCCACGTCAGTTCCAGCGCGAGCCGCTGCTGCGGATCGACGTTGACGACCTCGTTGGGCGACATCGCGAAGAACTCGGCGTCGAAGGTCTTGACGTCGTCGAGGTAACCGCCCTTGGTCACCGTCGCGGCCACGGCGGCAGCGATGACGGGATCGGACGTGAATTCCTGCCAGCGGCCGTCGGGCAGATCGGTGATGCCGTCGCGGCCCTCGATGAGCAGTGACCACATCTCCTCGGGAGTGTGCCCGGTGCCGGGGAAGCGAGACGACAGGCCGACGATCGCGACGTCGTGTGCGTCGCCCGACTGTCCGCCGCCGGTGTAGAACGCATCGTCGACGGTGCCGACCGGCTCGTCGGGTTCGCCCTCGATGATGATCTTGGCCAGCGAGGCGATGGTGGGGTGCTGGTAGACGACGGTGGCGGTCAGCGTGACCCCCACCAGCTCTTCGATCTCCCCGCTCAGTGCGACGGCATCGCGAGAGGACAGACCGAATTCCTCCATCGGACGGTCGTCGGAGATGGCCGACGCCGGTTGCCCGGTCGCGTCCGCAACCCAGTTGCGTAGCCAATCCCGCAGTTGGGCGACCGTGAGGTCCGTCCCGTCCGCACTCTGAATCTTGTCTGTCTCTTGTTCAGCCATCACTCACCAAGCTATGTATCGAAGGAACGGGAGGCCCAGAGATCAGTCGGGCAGTTCGGCGTCCGGGAACGCCGTCTGCTGATATCCGCCGCGGAGCGTGCCCTCGATGTAGGCGGCCTTGCAGGCCCGCCGGGCGATCTTGCCGCTGGAGGTACGCGGAATGGAACCGGCAGGCACGAGGAGGACGTCGCGCACCGTGACGCCGTGACGTGCGGACACCGCGGTACGCACCTCGTCGGCAATCGGCTGCGGGTCGGCCTTGCCGGAGCCCGGGGCGCGCTCGGCGACGATGACGAGCTGTTCGGAGCTGTCGTCCGAGTCCTTCGTCAGGGCTGCGCCACTGAACTCGAACACGATGTCGGGGAGCTGATTGAGCGGGACGGCGAACGCCGCGACGAAGCCCGGCCGCAGAGCCTTGCTGGCTTCCTGGGCCGAGAACTCGAGGTCCTGCGGATAGTGATTGCGGCCGTCGACGATGACGAGGTCCTTGACGCGACCGGTGATGTAGAGCTCGCCGTCGTGATAGACGCCGAAGTCGCCGGTACGCATCCAGTTGCCACCCTCGGGAGCGCCGTCTGCGTGCGAGCCTTCGGCGTTGCGGTGGACGAGCTTGTTGTGGAAGGTCTCGGTGGTCTCGGTCTCGCGACCCCAGTAGCCCTGACCGATGTTCTCGCCGTGCAACCAGATCTCGCCGACGTGCTCGTCGGCAACCTCGGTGGCGGTCTCGGAATCGACGATGGCGGCCCACTGGCTGCGGGCGACCGTTCCGGTGGACACCTGCGGGATGGCACCCGGTGCATCGGGGGCGACGACCACGAAGTTGCCCGCATTGAGCTCGGTGCGGTCGACGTAGACGACCTTGGCCTCGTCGGCGTGCTTGCTGGTCGAGACGAACAGCGTGGCCTCGGCCATGCCGTAGGACGGCTTGATGGCGGACTTCGGCAGGCCGTAGGGGCCGAATGCGTCGTTGAACTTCTTCATCGACGACGTCGTGACGGGCTCGCTGCCGTTGATCAGACCGATGACGTTCGACAGATCCAGGCTCTCGCCGTTCTTCGGCAGTCCGCGCTGGGCGGCGTGCTCGAACGCGAAGTTCGGTGCCGCGGCGAACGTGCCTGCGCCGTCGGAGACCGCCGCGAGTTCCTTGATCCAGCGCCACGGGCGCTGTACGAACGCGCGCGGGCTCATGATCGTGATGTATTTGCCACCGAGCGCCGGGAGGATGACGGTGAGCAGACCCATGTCGTGGAACATCGGCAGCCAGGTGACGCCACGCGAATCGTGGTTGATCTCCATGCTGTCGACCATCTGCAGCGCGTTGACGCCGACTGCACGGTGGGTGATCTCCACGCCGGCCGGGGTTCGCGTCGAGCCGGACGTGTACTGCAGGTAGGCGATGTCGTCGAGCGTTGCCGTCGGCTCGACCCACGTCTCGCCCACGCTGTCCGGGACGGCATCCACTGCGATGATGCGGGGACGCTCTGCGGCGGGCAGCGCACGGAAGAACGCGCGCACACCCGCGGCCGAGTTGCCTGCGGTGAGGATGGCGCTGGGCTTGCAGTCACCGAGGACGGCATGCAAACGGTCGGTGTGGCCGGGCTCGTCCGGGTCGAACAGCGGCACTGCGATGGTTCCCGCGTAGATCGCGCCGAAGAAGGCGACCACGTACTCGAGGCCCTGCGGAGCCAGAATCGCGACACGGTCACCGGGCTGGGTGACCTGCTGCAGACGGGCCGCAACCGCCTTGAGTCGGGTTCCGAACTCGGCCCAGGTCAGCTCGTGCGCCTCGCCGTCACGCTCGCGGGAGTAGTCGACGAAGCGGTACGCCAGCGTGTCGGAATTTTCTTGAACGTTCACCTCGACGTGACGGACGAGCGTTTGCCCTTCACCGATGGTGATGTGGCCGTTCTCATCGATGAAATCATCGAAATTGTGGCTCATTACTTCAATCTCCTCCGACACGAATCCGCTGCCGTACAGCCTGCGTGAAGTGGACCCGCACGCCGGACTGCACGAGCGCAGACACCGAACAGCTTTGTATGTTACTGACTAGTAGCTCTACCGGTGTCGGTTTGGCACCTGGCTTCGAGGCCAGGTACATGGTACCGACACGCGCCTTCGTCACTCGCCTTTCAGCAAGTCGACAACCGGTGCGAATGCTTCCATTTGAGTAGGGAAAACCCCGACATAGGACATCGTCGTTCGCGCGCGAACGTTACGGATTTGATCGGCGATCTCCTCGTACGTCCCGAATGCGAGGTACGGAGACGACAGGATGTCCTCCACGGTCAGCTTGACGTCGACGTCCACGTTCGGCGGGTAGCCGTTGTCGAGCGCGGCCAACGCCATCTCGGCCATCTGCTCTCGATCGTCGGTCACGACGATGGTGGTGATCGCCCAGTTCAGTTCGATGTCGTCGAACCGGTCCCCGGCGGCCGCACGAATCAGCTCGACACGCTCGAGGGTCTTCTCGATGGTCATGCCCGACAGCAGCAGCTTGCCTTCCTTCGAGGTGCTCGGCACCACGGAGATGATGTCTGCATGCTTGGCCGCCAACGCGAGCATCTTCGGACCACCGCCACCGATGCAGATCGGCGGACGCGGCCCCTGCCGAGGCCGAGGGCTGCCCTTCAGTCCGGAGATCGTGTAGTGCTTGCCCTCGAAATTGCATTCCTGACCACGCAACAGCACGTCGAGAATTTCGAGGGTCTCCTCGAGCTTCTCGATTCGCACTCCCGGACGGTCGTAGGTGATGCCCGCCTTGTCGTACTCCTCGCGCATCCACCCCGCACCGAGACCGAGTTCGAGTCGACCACCCGAGAGCACATCGATGGTCGCCGCGTCCTTGGCCAGCACCGCGGGATGCCGAAAGCCGTTCGCCAACACCGCCGTGCCGAGCCGGATCCTGTCGGTGGCGACGGCAAGTGCGCCGAGCGCTGCGATGGGACCGACCTGATTACCCAGATGATCGGGAATCATGAAGCTGTCGTAGCCCAGTTCCTCGGCCTGTTGCGCCAGCTTGATGAATTTCCGAGCCCCGCCCTCCTCGGCGTTTCCCTCTCCGCCTGCAGCGAATCGGAATTTGCGCGGCCCGGCGGTCGCGGCCTCGGCGGAACTCATCTAATGCTCTCCTCGGGGGTCTTCGAAGTTGTAGCGGTCTGAAAGCAGCTGGTCGGTAGGGCGCTGGAAGCAGCCGGCCGGAGCCGATCTGCGCAGGTCCAAGGCGTCACTCTAGCCGCTCGCCGGATTGGATCACACCGGCTGGGGGTTGCCGGGCCCAGGTTTGTGGGCGGCAATAGCTAGCGACACGCCGCGTTGTGATGTGTCCGTTATAAACGGCACGTTCTCACGAATGAGCGGGTGTCGGGGCATTCTCGATCAACCCGGCAGCCCATGCCGCCGTCCACTGCGTCGCCGTCGTGCCGGATCCGTCGACGACAAAACTGTTGTAGGACGCGTGCACGGGATTGCCTGCAGCACCGATCAGAATCTGGATGCTCTGCGGAATGTTGCGCAGCGACAATCCATCCGACGGCGAGGCACAGATCAAGTCCCCGGGTGCGCAGATCTGGTTGGTCCGGTCGTCGAGCGCACCGAACCCACCGTCCCGACGCCCCGTCATGGTGATGCCGGGCAGGTCGAGTCCCCCGAGTGCCACCTCGGCACCGACGCCGTCGAGCGGGCCGGGGACGTCGGTTCCCGAGACTCCGTCGCGTCGACCGTCGGCGATGAGGGTCACCCCGAGTACTCGATCGGCGGAGATGGGGCCGTTACCCGCGCCGATGTCGGACGCGATGTCGCCGGAGATGACCGCGCCCTGGGAGAAGCCCGCGAGCACGAAGTTGGTGAGCGGGCACCGTGCGCTCACATCGGTCATCTTCTGTACGGCGACAGCTTTACCTTCGGTGCGGCTGTTGTTGTAGGACTGCTGACCGTCCGGCGGTAGAGCGATGGGATTCGAGAACTGAGCCACGTACGGCACGGTGTAGACGTCGGCGCGCGATCCGGGGAACTGCTCCTGCAACGGACGCGTGACGTTGAGCATCAGCGACACCGGGTTGGCCGTCGGGTTGTACGGATCGTCGGTGGACGAGGACTCCCAGGTGCCGGGTATGGCGATGACCTGCACGTCGGGGCAATCCGCCGGCTGCGACGTCGGCTCTTCCGGCCCCGGCGGCGGCACCGGAGTATCCGGGCCCTTCGGCAACCGTCCGGCGAGTAGGTACCAGAGGGCGACGATGATCAATCCGATGATCACCGCAACGGCGATCACCGGAAGGATTCTGCGCTTACGCTTGGCCATCGGCGTGCATCTCCATCAGCGTGGATCTATGGCCTGCAGTACGTCGCCTGCGCGGCGGCGATGTAGGTCTGGGCAGCCTGCTGGGCCTGTGTCTCGCTCATCTGCGTTCCGGCCGCACTGGCTTCGACGCCGACGTTCGCGGTGACGTAGGTCGAGATCTCGTCCGCCGCCACACCCTGGGCCTGTGCGGCGCAGATGTAGTTGGCCGTCGAGACCGCGATGTCGCCGTTGCCTGCCGGCGTGATGCCCTGCTTCTTCAGCTCGTCGAGGAAGCTCTGACCGCGATCGTCGATCTGACTCTCGGTCGGGCCCGGGAAATCGTCCGGAACGGGCTGCGGCTGCTCCGGCGGCGCGGTGGCCGCCTCGCCCGGGCTCGTGGTCGGGGCGGCAGTGGTGCTCTCCGCCGCCGACGTCGTCGAACTCGTCTCGGTTGTCGTCGCGGCTGCTGTGGTGGTGCTCGTCGGGGCCCCGGTGGCCGTCGAGTCGTCACTTCCGCAGGCCACCAGCATCGAGCTCGCTGCCACGGCGAGTACGCCGAGAGACAGAGTTCTGGCCAGAGAGTTACGCGTCATCGATCGAAAATCCTTCGGTCGTCGGGTCGCAGGCGAGCGTACAGCCACGCTCTGAGAGAACTCTGAAGCCGTGACCGACTCCGAAGCACTCTCGAGAGGTCACGGCGCGATCGTCGCCACGCCGTCCTTGACAGTGATGATGCCGAACTGGAAGTTCTGCTGCTTACCGCCACCGTCGATGTCGAACTGATCGCTGGTGGGGTAGCCGAGGCGGCCGCCCTCGTAGCCGACCGATCCCCAGGCATCGAAGATCGAACCGTACGGGGTGGACCAGGCACCGCTGAGCGGGCTCCAGTAGATGTTGCCGGTCTCGAACTGGTTGAACCGTCCGCCGTCTCGGATCGGGCCGAGCTCGTTGGACTTAGGGAACCCGAGAGGTCCACTCTCCCAACCCAATTCACCGTACTTACCGAGAATCATGCCCTGCACAGAATGGACTCCTGCATCGGGCGAGGTGTAGATCGCACCGATCTCGAATCCCTGAACCGACCCGGGCTTGTTCGGAGTCACGACCTCGTCGAGCACCGGGTAGCCCAGGGGCCCACCCTCGTAGCCCTGGGCTGCCCACTCGTCGAGCACGGCTCCCTTGACCACGTGAGCACCGGTCTGCGGCGTGAAGTAGACCATGCCGTTCTGGAAGGCGTTGAAGCGTCCACGACCGTCCGGGGTACCGATCTCGCCGGTCTTCGGGAACCCGAGTGCACCCTCGGGGCCCTTGTTGCCCTGGTAGATGCCACCGATCGCTCCGGCGACGACCTGCGCGCCGGTGTCGGGGGTGAAGAAAACTCGGCCGAACGTGAAGTCCTGAGCGCGTCCACCTGCGACGTTGTATTCCTCGGTCAGGCACGGTCCGAGCCACGAGTTGGCTCCGCTGGCGTTGCCGATCATTCCGGCAGCACTGCACGCGGGCTTGTCCACCTCGACACCGAGCGCGGTGGCGAGCTGCGGCCACAGCTGGTGCAGCTCGAACTGCCAGTACGGCCACGAGTGCGTGCCCGACGGCCGGTAGTTCACCTGAGCCGGGATACCGAGCTGATTGAGCTTGGTGGCGAAGGTCTGCGAGGTCAACCGCGACAGGATCTCGAGGCCCATGCCGGCGTAGTTGGTGCTCACACCCGGGATGGGCGACGGCTGATCGTACGGTCCGGTGGAGCCGTTGCCACTGGAGATGTAGAGGCTGACGCCCTTCAGCTTGTCGGCGAGCAGGTACGGATCATGTTGTGCCCACAGGGAATTGGACGGCGACCCCCACATGGCGCTCGAGCTGTAGCCGCCGGCGTCGGTCATTGCGTACTGGATGGCCTGCGGCATTCCCAGCGAGGTGGTGGTCAGGATGCCCGAGAGCGAGCCGGCGAACTTGAAGAAGCCGGGGTTGCGCGCTGCGAGGAACATCGCCGAGGTACCACCCATCGACAGTCCCACGACACCGCGGGTGTCGGTGCTGCGCCAGTCCTTGGCCAGGATCGGCGGGAGCTCCTTGGTCAGGAACGTCTCCCACTGGTAGTTCTTGCCGTTGTCCTGATCGACCCAGTCGGAGTAGAAGCTGGACTGGCCACCGATGGGGAGGACGACGTTGACGTTCTTGTCGGCGAAGTACGACTCGGCGTCGGTCTCGGCCGTCCAGCCGTTCTCCTGATCGGTCGCGCGCAGGCCGTCGAGCATGTAGACCTGCGGGAACGTCGCCTGCGGGTTGATGTTCCAGTCACGGGCGAGCAGCAGCTGAACCTGGATCGGCGTACCCATCGAGGGCGACTGGATCCACAGCGCGACGCGGCGATCGGACAGCCAGTCCACGGACGTCACCGTGGCACCGGAGGTCTGGGTGTAGGCGGGTCCGGCGTGTGCAATCGGAGCTGCGGCCGCAACCGTCGTCGTCGCGAAGGGGATCATCAGCGCGGAGGCGACGGCCAGTGCTGCTGCCGCTCGCCCGGCCCGTGTGCCGGCCGATGGGATTCGACCGAACCGAACAAGCCCAGTGCGCATGATGGTGACTCTCTTTCGACGTGAACTCTCGAAGGTCTCGTTAGGAGACATGCTTCGTATGTCTTTCTACACGTGCCGGATGGCGACGGACAGCAGACGCGCTGTGACTGATGGTGCGATTGTGAACAGAGGTGATGGATTCGATCCCGCCGAAACCCAAGAATGCCGCCCTGCGTTGGTGCGCAGGGCGGCATTCTCCGAGCATCGATTACCTGTCGAGATCAGGCGTTGAGCGCGTCCAGGATCTGGGTGCGAGCCTTCCACAGCTCGGCTCCCCAGTACGGCCAGGCATGGATTCCGTTCGACGGGAAGCTGTACGTGGCCGGGATGCCGAGAGTGTTCATCCGGATCTGGAATGCACGGGTGTTGGCGAGCGAGAGCGCCTCGAGAGCCATGCCGTTCGCCGTGTTGTAGAAATCGATCGGCGCGGCAGGATGGTCGAACTCGCCGGGCAGACCGCTGGCTGCCGAGATGTACAGCGACAGGCCCTGCAGACGCGGTGCGAAGACGAACGGGTCGTTACGCAGCCACGCCGGGTTCCACGGCGGTCCCCACATGGAGTCGACGTTGAAGCGACCTGCGTCGAGCATCGCAACGCGGATGGCCTCGCGCATACCGGGCGCGGAGATGTTCAGGTAGCCCGAGAGCGAGCCGGCGAACTTGAACTGATCCCGGTGGTACGCCGCGAGCGTCAGAGCCGCGGAACCACCCATGGACAGTCCGAGGACACCGTTGTTGCTGCGCGAGACACCGTAGTTCTCGAGGAACGCCGGGAGCTCCTGCGTCAGGAACGTCTCCCACTTGTAGGTGACTTCCTGGCCGTTGAAGTTCGACGAGGTGTACCAGTCGCTGTAGAAGCTGGACTGACCCCCGACGGGCATGACCAGGGTCACGTCGTCGTTGGCGAACTGGTCCTGCGCGTTGGTCTCGAACGTCCACGCGTTGCGGTCGTCGCGGGCGCGCAGGCCGTCGAGCAAGTAGAGAGCAGCATTTCCGCCACGAGCGGCCCACTGAACCTGAACCTTGATGGGGCCCATCTCGGACGGAACGATCAGATCCTCGCGGCCACCGGCCGGAGTCTGGTGCACGACGGACGCCGGTACTGCAACAGCGACGGCTCCGCCGACCACACCGGCTGCGATGGGCAGAACGAGCGCTGCTGCGCTGACGCCGAGCAGGCGCTGACGCCAGCGTGAGGAGGCCTTCGGTGTACTGCTGAGGCCGGCAAATCGCATGGAATGGTGCTCTCTCTCATCTACGCGGTCTCCGCTGTCGTAGCGGCCCCCGGCAATCGAACAGGGCGAACTGGTGGCCCCGTGAGGCCGAGGTGGAGCTGGGGATGCTGACAAGACCGAAGCCTCGAGAAGCTGAGGTTCTGCTGAGAACAGGAGAACCGCTCGATGGAGGTTATTCCATCGAGCGGTTCCAAGGCAAAACTGTGATCAGCGTCGCAGTTTCATCTCGCCGTTTCCCCGAAACAGGAGACTATCCTGCGTCGTCCCCGCTGAACAGCCCTGAAAAGTCGTGAGTTGTCACTAGGGGCCGAAAAGCGGGCGAAACGACCGAAACGTTGTGCCGCCGGTCAGTTACCGATGTTGGCGCTGAGGTCCGGAGCCATGACGCGAATCTGCTCGCCCCAGTAGCCCCACTGGTGGGTACCGACGGCCGGGAACGCGTAGGTGACGTTGTTGGCACCGATACTCGCCATGCGGATCTGGAAGGCGCGGCTGTTCGCCAGAGCGATGGCCTCGAGGCCCATGCCGTTGGCGGTGTTGTAGTAGTCGATGAAGCTCTGCGGGCGATCGAGTCCGCCGGGCAGACCGCTACCTGCGAATACCCAGACACGCGTTCCGTTGTCGCGCAGACGAGGTGCGAAGACGAACGGATCGTTGCGCAGCCACGCCGGATCCCACGGCGGTCCCCACATCGCGTCGATGTTGTAGCGACCGGAGTCCAGCAGCGCCAGACGCATCGCTTCGCGCATGCCCGGTGCCGAGATGTTCAGGTAGCCGGACAGCGAGCCCGCGTAGCTGAACTGGTCGGGGTGGTACGCGGCGAGCGTCAGAGCGGCCGAGCCACCCATCGAGATACCGATGACACCGTTGCGGTTGGGGTTGAAGCCCCAGTTGGCGCGCAGGTTCTCACGCAGGTTCTGCGTCAGGAAGGTTTCCCACTTGTAGGTGGTCTGCTGACCGTTGAAGTTCGACGGTGCGTACCAGTCGGAGTAGAAGCTCGACTGTCCACCGACCGGCTCGACGACGTTGATGTTCCACGAGGCGAGAACTGCTCCGGCGTCGGTCTCGTGCTCCCAGCCCGAGATGTCCGTCGTGGCGCGCAGACCGTCGAGCAGGTAGACGACGCGGTTGGTGTTACCGTCCGCTGCCCGCCACACCCGGCTCTTGATCGGGCCCATGCTCGAGTCGGTCCAGACGTCGATGGCATTGCCGTCGAAGGCCGCGTTGGCAGTTGCGCCACCGCCCGCTACAGCCAATCCCAGTGGGAGGACCACCGCCATCAGCATGGACGTGGCGGCGCGGCGTCCCCATGACCCCGCTCGCTTGTCCGCCCCACGCTCATCCACGGACCGGCTCTTCCATCTACCCAGCATGCACTCGACCTCTCAGCTGCTTCGTCGTCACATCGGTTACGCAATCAACGCTTGATCTCGCAAGTTCATCATGTCTGTCGATCGGCCGTACAGGTCGTTCGCATACACATCCTTCGCACATATCGCGCGAAGTACGACCGCCGTTACACGATTGAGATAGCTCATCTTGGCGTCGAGATCTATTCGGCGCAACCCGGTGACTCTTTCGTGTCCTGACATCTAATTATCGGCTTTCAATATCGGAGCCGGAAGATCACATCGCTGTATTTCGTACTTGGGCACTCGGTCGAATCGATATCCCGCGTAGAAGAACGAGCGTTTGAGATTCCGGACGAACAATTGCTTCGTCAACGGCGCTCGATACGACGCCATCAATTCCTCGGTATCGGGGCAGGTCAGTGCCACCTGAGCTTCGGTGACCCAGTCCTCGTCCATGTACCAGGGGAGGTACGGGTGGATCCCGACGAGTCCGAGGTCGGCCACCACCCAATCCGGGTACAGGTTCTTGTCGTGCCCGATCCGGCCGTTCTCGAGCCGCTCGGTGTGCGACGCCAACGGGTACGCCAGTCCCATCTGATCGATGACCCGCACGTCGAGACCGACGTTCATGCTGGTCATTCCCAGGTTGAGGAAGTAGACGGTGTGACCGAACCCACCGTCGGGGATGGGCAGCGGCGGCGGGACGACGTCCCAGTAGGTGAACTGCGCCGACGGCAGCAGCAGGCCACCGTCCGGGGTGTCCTCGATCGCCTCGACCATCGCGCGCATCCGCGGGTAGTCGAGATAGTCCGAGGCGAGAATCGGATGGGCGTGCCCGGTGTTGAGCGAGTAGAAGGCGCGTTCGTCGACGATGCCGCTTCGGCCGACGATCGAGCCCTGCGGCATCCCCGTCGTATTCGCGGCCGCGACTGCCCAGACGACGATGCCGACCCACACGAGAACATCGGCGACGAATACCGCAGTCGCCCGGTCTGCAGACCAGCGTTTCGGTAGGGCAACGGGCAACACCGAAATCGGCAACAACAGCGTGAACAATGCCGGGAGCAACGTGCGCCCGTGCATGAAATCGCCGCCGACACGAATGGCGTACACGGCGAGGACGAAACCACTGATCAATGCGAACACGACGACGGCAGTGGGCGTCCTCAGCGCTGCGAGCCAATCGTGGAGCGACCGTGGCACGGACAGCCGGATTCGCGACACCGACAGCGCCGCTCCGACCACAAGAAGCGCGAGAGGCAACCACAGCAGGTACGGCCCCACCAGGTTGGACAGGTACGCGAATCCCTGCGACCACTTGGCTCCGCCCGCATCCTTCGATACCGCGGTGTTGGGGTACGGCAGGCCGTAGTACCCCATACGCCAGATCTGGTAGAGCACCGGAACCGCTCCGGCGACGGCGAACACCCGGATCCTGGACAGCCAGCTCTGCGGAGCCAGGAAGATCATCGCCAGCGCGAACACGGCCACGATGGACAGTTCCGGACGCACCAGCGGGCCGAGACCGGCGAAGAAAGCCAGCCCGAGCAGTTCGACGCCACCGCCGCGGCGCTGGCCCCAGCGGACCATCAGCAACCACAGCGTCGCCAGCCAGAAGATGACCAAGCAGGTCTCGAGCCCGGACGTTGCGAAGTCGCGGGCGGGGGGAACCGCGATGTAGACCAGGACTCCTGCGGGGAGGAACAGAGTCCGCGTCGCGGTACGACCCCGAAGGGCGAACGTGCCGATCATCGCGATGACGACGGCAGCGGTGGACAGCACGAGAGCAATCGTCAGAACCACGTACTCGAGGCGTCCGTCGCTCAGCCAACTGCCCGCGTACACGAGGTAGGTCCAGATGGTGCTGGTGTTGGTCTCGACGCGCTCGCCCGCGTTGAACACCGGGCCGTTGCCGGCCAGCAGGTTGCGGACGGTGCGCAGCACGATCAAGCCGTCGTCGGCGATCCAGCGGCGCTCCCACGCACCCCAGAGGAACAACGCTCCGGTGACCACGGCCCCGACCCAGAAGACGGGCCTGGTGATCGATCCCCGAGCGGAGTCCACCTCCCGCGTATCTCGCTGGTCAGGCGAGGTAGACAGCGACACCAACCACTCCGATCCACGCTATGGCGAGCAGCTGCAGAACCCTGTCTCCCAACGCGATCTCTTCGGGTTCGCCTGCCTCGCCGCCATCGACATCCACTGCGTATCGCAGGATTGCGATGGTAAACGGAATCATCGAGATGGCGAACCAGTTGGCTCCCGTGCCCGCATCCTCCTGGAAGGCCCAGAGGCCGTAACAGATGACGACGGCCGTCGCCGACAGCGTCCACACGAATCGCAGGTACGTGGTGGTGTAGTTCTCGAGCGATTTGCGGATCTTCGCCCCGGTTCGCTCGGCGAGCTGCAGCTCGGCGTACCGCTTACCGGCCGCCATGAACAGCGATCCGAACGCCATGATCAGCAGGAACCACTGCGAGAGCGGGATCGAGGCAGCGACGCCACCGGCGATGGCGCGGAGCAGGAAGCCGGACGAGACGATGCAGATGTCGAGCACGGCCTGGTGCTTGAGGCCGAAGCAGTACGCCAGCTGGACCGCGATGTACACGCCGATGACCAGGGCGAGCTTCCAGTTGGCGATGAACGACAGTCCGATGGCCAGGCCGAGGGACACCACGGCCATCCCGTAGGCGACGTTGACCGGAAGGACACCAGCAGCGATCGGACGGAACCGCTTGGTGGGGTGTGCGCGGTCGGCCTCGACGTCGAGCGCATCGTTGACGAGGTAAATGCCCGAGGCGGCGAAGCAGAACACGATGAACGCGAGCGCGACGGACAGCAGCACGTCGCGATCGGTGACCGAGCCCGCCGCCAGCGGCGCAGCCAGTACCAGGACGTTCTTGACCCACTGACGCGGACGAAGCGCCTTGACGATGCCGTCCGCCAGATTCTTCGGCGGTGCGCCTACGGGTGCGGCATCCTCGCTCATTTGTCTCCTTCGAACTTCACGACGGCCGCAGCCGTCAACGCGCCGAGTGCCGATCCGGCCAGCACATCGGTGGGGTAATGGACTCCGAGCACCAAGCGCGAGAGCAGCATGGGTGGGACGAGGACCGCCGGTAACGGTAGCCCGGTCACCCGGCCGAGGAGAACCGCGGCCGCTGTGGTGGATGTCGCATGCGAGGACGGGAAGCTCAGCTTGCTGGGCGTCGAGACGTTGATGCGTACGGCCGGGTCGTGGGGACGCGGCCGCCGCACGATGCGCTTGATGACGATCGACGCGGCATGCGAGCCGACGGCCCCGACGGCCACCGATGCCCACTGACGCCGACGCGGCGCGTCCAGTGCAGCACCGATTCCGGCGATCGCAACCCAGCCGAGTGCGTGTTCGCCGAAGTGCGACATGCCACGCGCGACGGTGATCGCGCCCGGCGCGCTGCCGACGGTGCTCTGCACCTTCTCGAGGATTCGGACTTCCGTCGGCACCTCGGTCTGGCCTTTACGCCTGGTAACGAAAGACACGTTCCCACGTTTCCTTACTGGTCAGGTGCGGCACGGCATCACGGTATCGAGCTTTGAGTGCGGGGAATTCGGCTGCCAACTGCTTGCGCAACGACAGTGCTTCCTTGAGCAACGCGGCGGCCTGCGCGCGGTCGCGCTTGCGGTAGACGACGCCCCGGCCGTCGGCGGTGGTGACGGTGACGCCGTCGACCTGGGAGAGCAGGAACCAGCGCGCGTCGAGAGTCGGAACGTTGAGCTGCGGACGCTCGTGATGCTGCTCGTGCGCAGGCTTGACGTTGTGGAGCAAGCCCTTTGCCAGACGACGGACCTTGGAGATCGGGTTGCTCGGCAGGCCGACGGCTCCGACTTCCTCACCGGATGCGAGCGGCAACTCCGTGGAACTGCCGACGACGACGGCGTCCGGGAATTCCTTGCGCAGTGCGTGCACCGTCGGCAGCGCCGTGGGCAGGATCTCGAGGATGTGCTCGGGACCGGCCAGGAAGTCACGGATCGCGAGGTTCTGAATGGCGACCGTCGAGTACTCGAGGCACAGCAGGTGCTTGACGGTGGCCTTGATGGTGTCGAGCACCAGGCCTTTGCCGTCGCCCGGCATGTGCAGGGACGCGACCACGAGGCGGTTGCGCAGGTGGAAGTACGCCTGCCAGTCGATGGCGTCGTCCTTGTCGCTCCACGCCATGTGCCAGATCGCCGCACCCGGCAGGGTCACCGTCGGGTAGCCGGCGTCGCGTGCGCGCAAGCCGTATTCGGCGTCGTCCCACTTGATGAACAGGGGCAACGGCTGCCCGAGTTCCTCGGCGACGACGCGCGGAATCATGCACATCCACCAGCCGTTGTAATCGACGTCGATGCGGCGGTGCAGCAGTTTGCTGGTGCGCAGCGGATCCTCGGAGAAGTCGTGGTCGTATTCGACGTTCTGCGCGCCGGTCCACATGAAATTGCTGCGATCGATCACTTCACCCATGACGTGCAGGTGACTGCGCGCCTGCAGGTTCAGCATCTGGCCGCCGACGAGCGTGGGCACCTTGGCGAACCGTGACATCGCCAACGCCCGCAGAATCGAATCGGGCTCGATCTCGATGTCGTCGTCCATGAACAGAATGTGTTGGCAGGCAGTGTTGTTCAGTGCCTCGTACATGATGCGGCTGTAGCCACCGGAGCCACCGAGGTTGGCTTGGTCGTGGATGGCGAGTCGCCCGCCGAGGGCTGCTGCGGCCTCGTCGAACCCGGGCTCGTCCTTGGCCTTGCGGGTGCCCTGATCCGGCATGATGACGGCCTGGATCACGTCGAGAACCAACGGATCCGAGCCAAGGGCCGCAAGCGCTTTGACGGCGTCGGCCGGACGGTTGAACGTGGGGATGCCGACGGCAACCGTGGCCTCGCCCGGTGCCTCGATCGGGGCGTACCAGCCCGCGCTCTCGAGCACCACCTCGGAATCGGAGGTGATGTCGAACCAGATCCAGCCGCCGTCCTCGAACGGACCGAGGTCGATCAGAAACTCCTGCGCCGCATCGCCGTCCACGGCTTCACGGCCCTCGACGTGGATGCGCGACGCGTCGGCCTTGGACCGGTAGACGTCGATTCGGCAGTGTCCGGAGACCTCGACGCGCAGCACCACGGACTTCAGGATGCTGTAGCGCCGCCAGTAGCTCGCCGGGAAAGCATTGAAATAGGTACAGAACGACACCTCGGACTCGGAGCCGATCGTGACCGAGGTTCGCGAGAGCGAGTGTGCCCGTTTGGCATTGGTGAGCGCTTCTTCGAGGTACAGCGTGCGCACGTCGAGCGGCTCGCCCGAGCGGGGCAGCAGTACTCGTTGCAGCAGTGACTTGCCGAGCACCGGGGCCACGTCGGCAACACCGTCGGCGAGGAGATGTTTGGCGGTCACTTGTCGCCTGCCAGGGGTGCGCCGGTCTCGAAGTGCGGGGCCAGAGTGTTGTCGTACATGTTCAGTGCGCTGGCGATCGCCATGTGCATGTCCAGGTACTGGTACGTCCCGAGACGCCCACCGAAGAGCACGCCGCTGGAGGCTGCTTCGGCCTTGGCGCGATCGCGGTATGCCTCGAGCTTGCTTCGGTCGTCGGGAGTGTTGATCGGGTAGTACGGCTCGTCGCCGCTCTTCGCGAAGCGGGAGAACTCGCGCATGATGACCGTCTTGTCGGTCGGGTACTCGCGCTCGGGGTGGAAGTGACGGAACTCGTGAATACGAATGAACGGCACGTCGCCGTCGTTGTAGTTCATCACCGGCGTGCCCTGGAAGTCGCCCGTCGGCAGCACCTCGGTCTCGAAGTCGATTGTGCGCCAGCCGAGTTCACCCTCGGAGTAATCGAAGTAGCGATCCAGTGGGCCGGTGTACACGATCGGGGCGTTCGGGCTCTCGGCCACGATCTGCTCCCGCACGTCGAACCAGTCCGTGTTCAGCCGGACCTCGATCTTCTCGTCGGCGGCCATCTTCTGGAGCCACGCGGTGTAGCCGTCGACGGGCAGTCCCTCGTAGGTGTCGTTGAAGTAGCGGTTGTCGAACGTGTAGCGCACCGGCAACCGGGTGATGTTGCCCGCGGGCAGATTCTTCGGATCGGTCTGCCACTGCTTGGCGGTGTAGTCCCGGATGAACGCCTCGTACAACGGACGCCCGATCAACGAGATCGCCTTCTCCTCGAAGTTCTGCGCGTCCTTGGAGTCGAATTCGTTGGACTGCTCTTCGATGAGAGCCCGCGCCTCGGCCGGCGAGAAGTACTTGCCGAAGAACTGCGAGATGAGGCCGAGGCCCATCGGGAACTGATACGACTGGCCCTTGTGCAGAGCGAAGACACGGTGCTGGTAGCTCGTGAAGTCGGTGAACTGGTTGACGTACTCCCAGACCCGCTTGTTCGAGGTGTGGAACAGATGCGCGCCGTACTTGTGGATCTCGATACCCGTCTCGGGCTCGGCCTCGGAGTACGCGTTGCCACCCAGGTGATGCCGACGATCGAGCACAAGAACACGCTTGCCCAGCTGGGACGCCGCCCGTTCGGCCACGGTCAGTCCGAAGAACCCGGATCCGACGACGATCAAGTCGTATCGGCCGGTCGCGGAGGCGTCGGAAGAGGTGGTCTCGGAGCTCACAGCAGTCACGGGCAACCAGGGTATCCGACGATCGTGACCGCTCTACCCCACCAGGCATCGGTCGGCCGGTCGGGTGTCACGGGGTCAGGCGTCGGAGCAGGTACGTGTCCATCACCCAGCCGTGTGCCGCTTTGACCTCGTCGCGGGCGCGGCGGATGTCTGCCAACACGTCGTCGAGTGGCCCCGCCACCAGCTTCTCGTCGACCGTGCCCAGGTTGGCACCCCAATGAATGCCCCACCCCGCGCCGGTCAGCGCGCTGCAGGCCAGGTTGCCGTCGAGCATGACCACCAGGTTGTCCAACCCGGCAGCGACGTCGCCCGCCAGGTTCCTGCCGGTGGTGATGACGATCGGTCCGCCGATGCGATTGAGTACGAGCCGGTGACTCGCAGCCAGCATCGACACACTGGAGATGCCCGGTGTGACATCGAACTCGATGTCGCCGCGCATGGCAGCCAGCCGCTCGACGACCCGAATAGTGGAGTCGTAGAGCGCGGGGTCTCCCCAAACGAGAAACCCGACGACGGTGCCCTCCGCGAGACCGTCGAGCACGTTGGCGTACGCGCGGGCGCGGGCGTCGTGCCAGTCGAGGACGGCGGTCTCGTACTCCCGGGGAGACCGATCGCGCGGTGGATCGGGCACCTCGATGACCTGGTAGCTGCCACCGTGGTGGCGCTCGAGGATCTCCCGCCTGGCTACTGCAAGATCGCCGACGGACGCACCCTTGTCGGCCACGATGAACACGTCCACGGCCCGGAGCTTCTCGACGGCCTGCACCGTCACCTGGTCCGGATGTCCGCCGCCGATGCCGATCAGATGGACCTTCACGAGCGGTCTCGGCAGGCGTCGTACAGATGCGATTCGGCGACGACGCGTCGAGCCAGGGCGGGCCCCACCAGGATCACTGCGGCCTGACGCAGCCCCGCGGCCTCGACCTGATCGGCGATGTCGGCCAGGGTGCCGCGCAGGATCAGCTCGTCCGGCTTGCTGGCGTGGAAGACGACCACGGCGGGGCAATCCGGCCCGTAGAACTCGGTGAGTTCGTCGGCGATGAGTCGGGTGCGGGTGATCGCCAGGTGCAACGCGAGCGTTGCGCGGGTGGCGGCGAAGTTCTTCAGCGCCTCGGTGTCGGGCATCGCCGTCGAGCGGGCCTGCGCGCGCGTGAGCACCACCGACTGCGTCACCTCGGGGACCGTCAGCTCGACGCCCAGTGACGCGGCAGCAGCGGCGTAGGCAGGCACGCCGGGGGTGACGTCCCAGGGCACGCCTGCGGAGTCGAGTCGGGCGGACATCTCCGCCAGCGCGGAGTAGAGGGACGGATCGCCCGAGCACAGGCGGGCGACGTCCTCCCCGCGCTCGTGCGCAGCGACGAGTTCGGCGGTGATGGCGTCGAGGTCCAGCTTCGCGGTGTCGACCAGGCGAGTACCGGCCGGGCAGTGTTCGAGAATCGCGTTGTCGATGTAGGTACCGGCATAAACGCAGACCGGGCTCGACCGTAGGAACTCGACGGCCCGCAGCGTGAGTAGGTCCGCAGCGCCTGGTCCGGCTCCGATGAAGTGCACAGTCACAGCTGGAAAGCGTAGGTGACATGTCCGACGCGCCGCGCCACTGGAACTTCCCGGCTGTGGCTAACTGTCAAGCTAAGGTTTAGCCTTGTGTCTGATGGGACTCATGTTGCTGATGTGATTCGTGATGTTCAGCAATCGAGATCCTACGACGCGTACCTACCAACAACCAGGGAGTACCGCCTTGCCGAACCGTCGAACGAAGCCGTCGATCGTTCTCGGTGCTGTCGCACTACTCGCCGTCGCGACCCCCTTTGCGGTCGCCGGCCTCACCGACAGCACGACAACCGGAGTTCGACCGGCCAACGAGACAACCCCGGTCACCGTGCCGACCACGATCGTCGAGACCGCACTCAGCGCAGCACCGGATATCGTGATTCCGCTGCAGGAGCTCACCGGCCTGCCGCTGCCCGATCTACGGCTCTCCGATCTGAAGTATCTGCCGCTGCCGGATTCCATCGTGATCCCGCCGATCCAGATCCCCGACATTCCGGGCCTGACCACGCCCGCGCCGGGGAATGCGACCGCGCAGGCACCGATTCCTAGGGTGGACGCATCGGCACCGGTCAACCCTGAGGCTGCCGACCCCACCGGGCCGCCGCTCGGAGCAGCAGTCAAGGAGATCTCGCAGGACACCCCGTTCAGCATGGTGGCGTTGACCTCCGAGCAGCTGAATGGCGCTAGCGCGCAGATTCGACGGCAGCTCGAGGACGGATCCTGGGGACCGTGGCTGCAGACCGCACCGGTCGACAGCACTGCCGACGACTCCGTTCCCGCTGCGGGAAAGCAAGGTACCGAACCGATCTTCGTCGGACTGACCAAGGCCGTGCAGGTGCTGCTGACGCCTTTGACGAGCAGTGCCGCTCCCGAAAGCTTTGCGGCTGCACCTGTTCCCGAGGTTCCGGTCGTCGAGCTGCCCACTGCTGACGCGCCTGCCGAAGCTCCTGCTGCAGATGCGCCCGCTCCCGCCGCCGCGGAACAGCCCCTCGGCTACACCCCGGCGTCGTCGAGCAAGCCACTGCGCCAGCAGGATCCGGCTCCCGTGGACCCCGCGGCCCCGATCGAGCCTGCTCAGCCCGAGGCTGCACCGGAGAGCTCGGCCGAGCAGTTGGCCTCGGCAGTGAACGACATCAGTGCCGTACTCATCACTCCCGGCACGTCCCCGGCCGACTCCGCACTCAGCGACCTCGCCACTCCGGTGGCGGGCGACGCGGGCCCCAAGGTCATCACCCGCGCCCAGTGGGGTGCCGACGAGTCGATCCGTTGCGCCACACCGACGATCGACGACTTCATCGGCGGTGCCACCGTGCACCACACCGCGGGCAGCAACGACTACTCCAAGTCCGAATCGGCCGAGATCGTCCGGGCCATCTACGCGTACCACGCGCAGACGCTCGGCTGGTGCGACATCGGCTACAACGCTCTCGTCGACAAGTACGGTCAGATCTTCGAGGGCCGCGCCGGTGGCTTGGACAAGCCGGTTCAGGGTGCCCATGCGGGCGGGTTCAACGAGAACACCGTGGGTGTCGCCATGATGGGCGACTACTCCACCGAGGATCCCTCGCAGGAGACCGTCGACTCGGTCGGCAAGTTCCTCGGCTGGCGACTCGGCAAGGCCGGTCTGGATCCGAAGGGAACCACGACGATGACCTCCGAGGGAACGGATTTCACGTTCATCGGCAAGGGCAAGACCGTCGACCTGCCGGTGATCTTCGGGCACCGCGACGTCGGCAACACCGAATGCCCCGGTGACGCCGGGTACGCCCGGCTCGGCGAGATCCGCGACATCGCGGCTGCCAACCTCGGCGGCGGGGATGCCACACCGGCGTCACCCGATACGACCGACACCGCTCCCGACACCGCGGTGACCGACCCGGCTCCGTCACGCCCGGGCACCGATGCCAGTTCCACTCTGGGCGAGAACATCCCGGCGCTGGTCGCCGAGCTGCAGCGTCTGGCGTCGACCAGTCCTGTTGCACAGAAGTGGTTGGCCTCGGGCGGCGAGACCGGCTCACTGGGCGTACCGGTGAGCGGCCTGGTGCAGGTGAGCGGCGGCCGTGAGAAGGCGCAGTTCCAGAACGGCGAGATCATCACCAACATGGCCGGTCAGGCTGTGGCCGTCATCGGCAAGATCTTCCAGCAGTACCTGCAGCAGGGTGGCGTCGACGGCGTCCTCGGTCTGCCGATCACCGACGAGTTCAAGGTGCCGGAGGGCTTCCGGACGGACTTCGAGAACGGTTCGTTGATCTTCAACGAACTCACCGGAATCGTCACCACGGTGATCAAGACGTACAACGACACCTACAACGCGGAAATGCAGAACCCCGCTGCGGCACCGGTGGAACCGGCACCCGCACCGGAGCCTGCACCCGCGGGCTGACATTCCCGCGAAATGGCCGAGTCACTGTGGTGACTCGGCCCTTTCGCGTTGGGATGGGTACC
The DNA here is from genome assembly GCF_002258645.1 of Rhodococcus sp. 15-649-2-2. Lineage (NCBI taxonomy): Bacteria > Bacillati > Actinomycetota > Actinomycetes > Mycobacteriales > Nocardiaceae > Rhodococcus > Rhodococcus sp. 15-649-2-2. Next base: position 58,038 of record NZ_NPFM01000017.1, on the reverse strand, counting down.
GTGACGTGATGTCTACGCGGACGCGCTTCGTGTTGTTGTCCTCCATCCCCCAGCTGGTGTGGCTCGTGCTCGTCACCGTAGCCGCCGTCGGGTGCTGGACGGCCGAGAACGGCGGCCGGTGGGCCGGATCTCCACTGCTGATGTTCGCGACGTTCCTGTTCGCGTACTTCTTCTCGGTACCGTCGTCGACGACGTTCGGCATTCCGTACGTTCCGATCAGCGCGATGCTGTTGGTGGTGTGCGCGGTGTCGGCCGTGCGAATCGACGACTGGACCGCCGGTTTCGACACCGACGCCTTCTCGTTCGAAGCGGTGCTCACCGTCTGTGCCGTCGCGGCTACGGTTGCGAGTCGCCAACTTGCCGTGCGTGATTCGACGACTCTCCGGTTGCACTTTCCGGTCGCCGGTGGGCGGTGGGAGGTAGCCGCAGGCGAGGGCAGACTGTTCAATCATCACTGGGAGGCACCACTCCAGCGCGCGGCACTGGATCTCGTCGAGGTCGATCGTCGTGGTTCCTCGCATCGCGGGGTTCTCGCCGGATGCGACGAGGACTACTACGCCTTCGGTTCACCCGTGCACTCCCCCGTCGACGCCGAGGTGCTCAGGTGCGGCGACGGCCTGAACGACGGCGAGCTCAACCCGGCGAAACCGGCGGGAAATCACGTGGTGCTGGGAGCCGGGTCGGAGGAGATTCTGATCGCGCACCTGAAGAAGGGAAGCGTCGCTGTCACCGCGGGGCAGCGCGTGCAGGTCGGCCAACTGCTGGGAGTCGTCGGGAATTCGGGCAACTCGACCGAGCCGCACCTGCACATTCACGCCCAACGGGACGGACATGCGGTGCGCATCGTGTTCGACGACGTCCGCGGCCGGATGTGGCCGGGTCGACGCGTCATCCGCCCCTGATCCGGCGGCGACGCGTCACCACCAGCGTTCGAGAACCTGCGCCACTCCGTCTTCGGCGTTGGTGACGGTCTGTTCGTTCGCCGCCGCGACGGCAGCGGGATGTGCGTTACCCATCGCAACGCCGAGTCCGACCATCGACAGCATCGGCACATCGTTCGGCATGTCACCGAAGGCGACGATGTCCGATACGTCGACCGACAGCGTCTCGGCCACCTTGGCCAGTCCCGACGCCTTGGTGATCCCCGGGGCCGACAGCTCGATGAGTCCGTTGTCGGTGGAGAACGTCAGGTCGGCGCGACCGGAGATCAGCGGCGAGAGAATGTCGGCCATGTGGCCGCTGGTGGATCCCGAGAGCCGGATCAGCAGCTTCACCGCGGGGACGTCGACGACGTCGTCCTCGGTCATCTCGACGTTGTCGGGGTTGAGCCACGCATGCTCGTAGCCGGGCGAACTGACGAACTGCGGTGTGGCCGAGTCGTGTGCGGTCTGCCCCACTCGCTCGGCCGCCAGACCGCAGCCGGGCAACGCGCGGTAGGCGACGTCGGCCAACCACTGCAGCGTCTCGACCGACAACGTCTCGGCGCTGAGCACCCGATCGGTCGCCGCGTCGTAGATCACCGCGCCGTTGGCGCACACCGACATCGGTGCGTAACCCAACTGGTCGACGACGGGTTGAATCCATCGCGGTGGCCTGCCGGTGGACAGCACGAACGGGACGCCGTCGGCCACCACGGCCGAGACGGCACGCTTGGTGCGTTCGGTGACGCGTTCATGCTGGTCGAGCAAGGTGCCGTCGACGTCGCTGGCAACGAGTCGGGGGGCGAGGCGGGTGGTGTTCGGCGCGTTGGTCATCGTGACGTCATTCTGCCCTAGTGTCGAAGTGCCCTGTTTTCGACATGCACGTCTTCGATGTGGAAGGAACGGTAGATGACATCTGTGAACCGTCAGATCCGATTGGCTCAGCGCCCGGTGGGACGCCCCGACGACTCGACGTGGGACCTCACCGAGGAGCCGATTCCTACCCCGGGCGACGGCGAGTTCGTCGTCACCGTCGACTACGTCTCTCTCGACCCGGCCATGCGCGGCTGGCTCAACGATGCACGCTCGTACGTGCCGCCCGTCGGCATCGGCGAGGTGATGCGCGCGCATGCCGTGGGACGGGTGTTGGAATCGCATCACCCCGATTTTGCTGTCGGAGAGATCGTTTCGGGATCGTTCGGCGTCACCGAGCATGCTCTGTCGGACGGCACGGGAGTGCAGAAGGTCGACGAATCCGTCGCACCGGCACCCACGTGGCTCGGAGCCCTCGGCTTCCCCGGATTGACGGCATACTTCGGCCTGATGGACGTCGGCAAGCTGACCGAGGGCGATACCGTCGTCATCTCGGGAGCCGCGGGAGCCGTCGGCAGCATCGCGGGTCAGATCGCGAAAGCCAAGGGAGCCATCGTGATCGGCATCGCCGGCGGTCCCGAGAAGTGCGCATGGCTCACCGAAGAACTGGGTTTCGACGCGGCGATCGACTACAAGAACGAGTCGGTGTACAAGGGCCTGAAGGCCGCAGCACCGAAGGGCATCGACGTGTACTTCGACAACGTCGGCGGCGAGATCCTGGACGCGGCCCTCTCACGTCTACGCAAGGGCGCGCGAGTGGTGTTGTGCGGAGCCATCTCCGGCTACAACGCCACCGATCCCCAGCCCGGGCCTGCGCACTACCTGTCCCTGCTGATCAATCGCGCATCGATGACCGGCTTCATCATCTTCGACTACCTCGATCGGTACCAGGAAGGCATCGAGGCCCTGTCCGAACTGCTCACCAGCGGCAAGATGACCGCACGGGAGCAGATCGAGATCGGCGGCGTCGCCGCCTTCGGATCGACACTGAACCTGTTGTTCGACGGTGCAAACACCGGCAAACTGGTTCTCGAGGTCGGCGAACGCCCCCACGACTCGGAATTATGACGGCCGCTCGTTCGTTGGACACCATGTATCGACCGATAGAGCACAAGGAGTAACGATGTCTGCAGCCACCGAAACCGCCATCCTCGCCGGAGGGTGCTTCTGGGGAGCCGAGGAGCTCGTCCGCAAGCTTCCGGGAGTGGTCTCCACCCGCGTCGGATACACCGGCGGCGAGGTTCCCAACGCCACCTACCGCAACCACGGCAACCATGCCGAGGGCCTCGAGGTCGTCTACGACCCCACCCAGACGTCCTACCGCGATCTGCTGGAGTTCTTCTTCCAGATCCACGATCCGTCCACCAAGAACCGTCAGGGCAACGACATCGGTGCCAGCTACCGATCGGCGATCTTCTACCTGAACGACGAGCAGAAGCGCGTCGCCGAAGACACGATCGCCGACGTCGACGCGTCGGGACTGTGGCCGGGCAAGGTCGTCACCGAGGTGACTCCGGCAGGAGACTTCTGGGAGGCCGAGCCCGAGCACCAGGACTACCTGCAGAAGTACCCCGAGGGATACACCTGCCACTGGGTACGTCCGGACTGGAAGCTGCCGCGTCGGGCAACCGCCTAGGAGCGGCTGCGCCGCAGGTGAGTGGAACTTCGACCCCTGCTACGAAGTTCCGCTCACATAGGTTGGCCGCGTAGATCCGACATATCGAGTACGAATCTGTACCGAACGTCGTTGGCAGCCAACCGGTCGAAAGCGTTGTTCACCTGAGCGGACGGCATCGTCTCCACGTCGGCGACGATGCCGTATTCGCCGCAGAAGTCGAGTAGATCTTGGGTGTATCGGCGTCCACCACTGCCCGCCGACGCCAGACTCTTTCGGCCGATCAGTAAATCCAGGAAATCGACCGTCGTAGAGCCGAGATAGCCGACGGTGCACAGTGTTCCGTCGAGTGCGAGGCAGCGCAGGTACGGCGCGAGATCGTGCTCGACGGGCACGCAGTCGATGATCAGATCGAGACCACCTGCCAGTGCGTTCATCGCGGCATCGTCGGTCGAGACGACAGTGTGATGAGCCCCCAACTTCTGCGCATCGGCGACTTTGTTTGCGCTGGTGGTCAATACGGTGACCTCCGCCCCGAGTGCGCGACCCAGCTTGACCGCGAGATGGCCGAGGCCCCCGATCCCAGCTATCCCCAACCTGACGCCAGGGCCGACGTTCCAGCGACGCAACGGCTCCCACACGGTGATGCCGGCACACATCAGGGGTGCCACCGCCGCCGGGTCGAGGTTGTCCGGGCGGTGGTAGACGAACCGATCGCGAACCACGTACTCGTTGGAATACGCACCGCGAGTGGTAGTTCCGTCGTGTCGGTCGCGCCCACCGTAGGTCAGTGTCGGGAACTCTCGACAGAAATTTTCCTGACCCACCGTGCACATATCGCACCGACCGCACGAGTCGACGATGTTGCCGACGGCCACCGCATCGCCGACGGCAAAGTCCGTGACGCCGGAACCGATGTCGGTCACCTCCCCGACGAACTCGTGCCCGGGCACCACCGGAAAGTCACCGGGATTCCGCGTCGAGTGCAGATCGGTGTGGCACACCCCGCAGTACGTCACCCGAACGGCAACGTCGTCGTCGCGAAGATCCCGCCGGTCGAATGTCCACCGCTCGAGTGGCGCGGTCTCGTCGACAGCTCGATATCCGGTAACTGTTCGCATGTTCGCATCCCTTCAAAAGTAACCAACTGGTTGGAAACTGTAGCGTCCGGCGAGATAGTTTTCAACCAACCAGTTGGAAATGTATGGTTTTCCGCATGGGCAATTCGGCTGCTACCCGCGCTCGGCTGCTGGCCGCCGCCACCGAGGAATTTGCGACGCACGGCATCGCCGGAGCACGGGTGGACCGAATCGCGGCGGCGGCCGCGTCGAACAAATCGTTGATCTACAGCTATTTCGGCAACAAGGACACCCTGTTCGACGTCGTCTTCGACACGCGAGTCGACACCGATATCGAGAACATCGCCTTCACTCCCGAATACCTGCCCGGGTACGCGGTGAAGCTCTACGACATGTACCTCGGCGACCCCACGCTGGTACGCCTGCTGACGTGGGCCCGGCTGGAGCGAACCCCGGCCGGGCCGCTATTCGACCGCAGACCCGGACACGACGACGAGAAATTCGCCATGATCGCCGACGCCCAACGAGACGGACTGCTGGTGGACGACGTGGACGCCGCAGACATCTGGTCGATGCTGATCGCCTTGGCCGGCACGTGGGCCCAGGCGGCGATCATCCACACCGCCGACAGCAACGAGCCCGTCGCCGACCACGACCGACGACGGGCCGCCCTTGCCGCCACCGTCGGGCGGGCGTTCTGCCACTCCCCACATCCAGCAGAGGCAGAACTACCGCGCACAGCGGAGCCGAACTTGCGACACTGATCCGGTGACCTCCGACAGAACCCCTCGGTCGATGGCCGACGTCCTTCGTTCGCCGCGTTTCTGGCTCGCGCCCATTCTGGTGGTATCGGCACTGATGTCGTTCCTCGCGGCCCTGTATCTGGGCGGCGTTCTCGATCCGCGGGGCAACTTGCACGACCTGCCCATCGCGATCGTCAACCAGGACGAGGGCGACACCCTCGCGGGCGAGCAACGCAATATCGGCAATGACATCGTCGACGGCTTGATCCAGAACGTCGACTCCGAGAAGGTCGCTTTCCGCGAGGTCGGCCCGGCACAGGCCGAATCGCTGCTGTCCACTGCGGAGGTCTACGGCTCCATCGTCATCCCCAGTGATTTCACCAAGAGAATGGGAATCCTGGCGCAGGCGAGTGTGATTCCCGGCGATGTCGAGAAGCCGGTCATCACGGTGTACACCAATCCGCGGGCGGGCAGCTTCGGTATGTCGCTCGTGACCGGAGTGGCCACTCCTGCATTCGAGTCGGTGAATCAGACCGTGGGCCAACAGATATCCGATCAGGTTCGCCAGCAACTCGGCGACACTCCGCTGGCGGGCGCGAGCGCACTGACGTTGGCGCAGCCGATCAATGTGATTGTTGCCCAGCATGATCCACTGCCCGACGGTACCGGCGGTGGCCTGTCTGCGTTCTACTACGCGCTGCTGCTCGTCTTGGCGGGGTTCACCGGTGCCACCATTGTCAGCACCCTCGTCGACGGACTGCTGGGGTTCACCCCCACCGAGATCGGCCCGAAGTACATTCACCGCGGACCCACCCAGATCAGCCGGTTCCAGACCCTGCTGGTCAAGTGGCTGGTGATGTTCGTTCTCGCCATGCTCGTATCGGGCCTGTACTTGCTGATCAGCCATCTGCTGGGCATGCCCATCACCCATGCGTGGACCCTGTGGATGTACGGCGCGTTCGCGATCACCGCCGTCGGATTCACGGCGCTAGCGGTGATGTCGGCATTCGGCACAGCAGGGTTGCTGATCAACTTGGTCGTTTTCATCATCCTGGCACTGCCGTCCTCGGGCGGCACGATTCCCCTCGAGGCGAGCCCGCCGATCTTCACGTGGCTGGCACAGTTCGAGCCGATGCATCAAATCTTCCTCGGCACCCGCTCGATCCTGTACTTCAACGCCTCGCCTGACGCCGGCCTGCTGCATTCGGTGGGAATGACGTCTCTCGGGCTGCTCATCGGGCTCGTGTTCGGCCTGCTCTTCACCCTTCTCTACGACCGCAAGGGCCTCGACAGAAGCCTCGATTCTCCGGGCGTTATCAGCTGACGCCGGTACACTCGATCCAATGCTTGCTGTTGACCCGGCCGGAAGCGTGGCACCAAGACGTGCCTTCCACGCTTACCTCGACGTCGCCATCGTCGTGCTCGTACTCGTGGGCACCAACCTCATCGCGCACTTCACCACGGCGTGGGCCAGTATCGCGACGGTTCCTATCGCCGCAGTGCTGTTGGTCGTTCTCTCGAACCGCCGTGGCCTGGGCTGGGCCGAATTGGGCCTGTCACCGAAACAGTGGAAGACGGGTTCGCTGTACGCGCTGGGAGCCGTCGGAATCGTCCTCACGGTCGTCGCGATCGGCGCGTTGCTGCCGTTGACCCGCCCGTTCTTCATGGCCGATCGGTACGCGACCGTCTCGGCCGCGGTGGTCGCGTCGATGATCGTCATTCCACTGCAGACCGTAATCCCGGAAGAGCTCGCGTTCCGCGGGGTTCTGCACGGAACGCTGGGCCGGATCTACGGCGCACGGGGCGTGTTCGCGGCAGGATCGCTGCTGTTCGGACTGTGGCATATCGCGTCCTCGCTGGGCCTGACGGCGGGCAACGTCGGCCTCAGTGGGTTCCTCGGCGGTGGCCTGTTCGGGCAGATCGTCGGCATCGGACTGGCTGTCATTGCAACGGCCGCGGCCGGCGTGGTCTTCACGTGGCTGCGCAGCCGCAGCGGAAGTCTCATCGCACCCATTGCCCTGCACTGGTCGTTGAACGGACTCGGCGCATTGGCTGCCGCCCTCGTGTGGCACGCATCGATGAACTGATACCGATGAAAGACGATCTGCACCAGTACCTTCGCATCGCACGCCAGAACATGGTGTGGAAACTCGACGGCCTGACCGAATACCAGAAGCGTCGGCCGATGACGGCGACCGGAACGAATCTCTTGGGTCTCGTCAAACACCTGGCGATCGTCGAGTACGGCTACTTCGGCCTCACGTTCGGTCGCGAGTTCCCACCTCGTTTCGCGGAACTCGAGGCATCGGCCACGGCCCGCCTCAATGCAGACATGTGGGCCACGGCCGATGAGTCGTCCGAATCCATAATCGCCTTGTACCGCGAGGCCTGGACGTATGCCGACAAGACCATCGATTCACACGACCTGGACACAGTCGGACGCGTCCTGCACTGGCCGTTGGAGAAGCAAGAAGTCACGTTGCATCGCGTGCTGGTGCATATGTGTATCGAAACGAATCGACATGCCGGACACGCAGACATACTGCGCGAATTGATCGACAACTCCGTTGGACTGCGCCTCGGCAACGAGAACATGACCGACGGCGATGCAGCGTGGTGGGCGCAATACCGATCCGAGCTGGAAACAGTTGCGCGAGCAGCTGATCCAAGCTCTTCCGACGATATGACGGATTGACCTACGAGTTCGTTCGAGACGGAGACTCCCATGGATTCCAGTCGTACCGAAGAATCTATGCGGACATCTTTTGCCGACGACTCCCCGGCTACGGATTGGCGGTTTGTGATGCAGCAGAGTCCGAGATCTGGAGCAGACCGTTCGATGACGCAAGCTTCAGCGATCGACCGCCGAAAGCGTGTGGGTAAGCCGCAAGGGCGATAGATCGCACGTGTACGACTGCGTGGCGGGTCGATACCACGGGCCACCGACAAGTTTGATCTCACGAATCCTTATGCAGGGCAATAGTTTTCGATTCGACTATCATTGCCAGTCGAACGCACGTTCGATACACTTAACCCATGACCACGGAGATCTGGCAACTGAGCGAGGCAGAACTCCTCGCCGACGCTGCTGATGTCTCCCACCGAATCCAGTTGATGGAAGCCCGACGTATCGCCCTCGTAGGCGAGATCGACACCCGCGTCTCCCGCGAAAAGCTCGGCTTCCCCGGCCCTGCCGGCTGGCTCACCTCCACCACCCTGCTCAGCCCCAGCAAAGCCACCAAAATCGTCGCCCTCGCACGCGGACTGAAGAACTTCCCCGACATCGCCGACGCCGTGAACACAGGCGTCATGTCCGTCGACCATGCCGCTCTGATCCTCGCCTTCGCCGAAACACCACCGAAGCACCTCCCCCAAGAAGGCCAGGACATCGCCCGCGCCGCCATGATCAAGGCTGCGACCGGACCACAAGCGCGCGCCGGCCGCATCCGCGAAGCGATCACCAAACTCGAGGACACCTTCGGCAGCAAGAAACCACCCCCCGAGGACACCGACCGCAACGAACTCTTCGCCTCGAAAACCTTGAACGGGCGATTGGTGCTCAAAGCCGACTTCGACGCTGTCACCGGAGAAAAACTCCTCGCCGCCCTCTCGCCGTTGACCGAACCCCGCCCCGCCGCCGACGGCACCCAAGACGAACGCAGCCCCGCCAAACGGCGCGCCGATGCATTCGGACAGATCATCGACCACTACCTCGCCTCCAGAAATCGCCCCACCGAAGGCGGAGAGAGGCCGCACCTCAACCTGCACATCCGGTTGCAGGATCTCACCGACCTCCGCAGCACCATGAACGCAGACAGCGACTCTGACTCTGACTCTGACTCTGACTCTGACTACGAGAATGGCAGCACCGCAACCGAATCCGACAACAACAGCCGGCCAGCTACCGCCGATCGTGGCGCGTATCGGGACCTGTTCGGCGACGGCACCACCGTCGGGTGGCTGCCGTGGATGGGACCACTCTCCCGCGAGACGTCCCGCCAACTGGCCTGCGACTGTCTTCTCACCGCCATCGTCATGGACGAGAACGGCTCCCCGATCAACCTCGCCCGCACCGCACGCACCGTCACCGCGAAACAGAAACGCGCGTTGACCGCCCGTGATCACGGTTGCGCGTTCCCCGGCTGCGGGAAACCCGCCGCCTGGACCGAAGGTCACCACATCTGGCACTGGACCGACGGCGGCCCCACCGACATGAACAACCTCGTCCTATTGTGCGGATTCCACCATCGACTCATCCACCACAGCGACTGGGAAGTCTTCATCGCCGCCGACAACCACCCGTGGTTCATCCCGCCGGCCACCGTCGACCCCTACCGACAACCCCGACAATCCCACGCCCGAGCCGGCCCCCACATCACATAACCACCCACACACGGAACCAGCCCCGCACCGAGAACACGGTGCGGGGCTGGAGGAGGTTGAGCTCAGGAACCCGAGGGAGCTGCCGGCGGTGCAGGAGGAGTCGCACCATCAGCGGGAGCCGGAGGGGTCGCGCCATCAGCGGGAGCTGCCGGCGGTGCGGGCGGAGTCGCACCATCACCTTCGGCGGGCGGAGCAGGCGGCGTCGCACCGTCTTCCGGTGCACACACAGCACCACCCGGTCCACCCTTACCCGGTCCACCCTTACCCGGACCGCCCTCAGCCGGGCCACCCTTGCCCGGACCACCAGCGGGCGGAGCAGGAGGAGTTGCGCCGTCACCCGGGGCCGGCGGTGTTGCACCGTCGGCCGGTGCGGGGGCCGTCGAACCGTCGGTGGACTCCGGGGCTGCCGGCACCTCGGATGCATCCGACCCGCCACCACCGTCGGTTCGCTGTCCGAGGGCGGACGACGACGCCACCGTGGACACGCCAGGCGAGACGTCGGGGCCGGTGGCTGCGAACACTGCCGCCGTCACCAGGGCTCCGACGGCCAGACCCGCTGCTGCGGTCGCTGCCAGCGGTACCCGTCCCTTCCAACGCTTCGGCTTGTTCGCCCGAGTCGGGTCGGCCTCGGCACTCGGTGCGGGCTCGGGGTTCGATGCGGCGGGAATCGGCTGAGTCTGATCGTTCACGTTCACTCCTTGTTCGGACTGTCTCGTTCGTTTCGTTCTGTCACCGACATTGCCGTCGCTAGCTGAAGTCACCCTGAAGCCGGGCGCATCTTCAGGATCACTTCAGCTCGTGGGTGACAATCGAGGCATGACATACAGTTCCGCTCCCCGGGTGATGGTGGTGGAGGACTCGTTGCCCATCCGAGAAGCGCTGGTGGCCGCGTTCGAGGACGCGGGGTTCACCGCCGCGTCCCTGCCCGACGGGGACGATTTCGAGACCACGATGGCAGGCTTCCGGCCCGATGTGGTGATTCTCGACGTCATGCTGCCCGGTGCGCGAGACGGTTTCGCTCTCATGGACGTGGTCCGGCAGAGCACCGACGCGGGCATCATCATGGTCACCGCGAAGGACCAACTGGCCGACCGACTGCGCGGACTGAGTGACGGTGCCGACGACTATGTGGTCAAGCCATTTCAGCTCGACGAGGTGGTAGCCCGCGCAAAATCCGTGTTGCGCCGCCGCGGTCGGTCGTCCGACGCAGTCCAGGTCGGCGATCTACTGGTCGACGAGCCTGCCGGAGTTGTGACTCGGGCGGGTCAGGTTCTCGATCTGACGGCGACGGAACTTCGCTTGGCCACGTTCTTGGTCGCGCAGCGCGGACGCACGGTCTCCAAAACGTCCATCCTCGAATCGGTTTGGGGCTACGGCGCGTACGACGGCAACCTGGTGGAAGTTCACATCAGTGCGTTGCGTCGGAAGATGGAAGCCCATGGGCCGCGGTTGATCCATACCGTCCGGGGCCTCGGTTATGCATTGCGGGCTCCGAAGTGAAACGCACGCCGACCCCCTCGCTGCGAATGCGGGTGGTCGCCACCGTCGTCGCGTTGTTCGCGGTGTTGCTGGTGATCGTCGGCTCTTCGGTGGATGTGGTTCTCGGTCAACAGCTTCGGCGAGACTTGGAAGCACGGTTGTCGGACCGGTCAACCCGTGCCGTCGAGCTCGTGGAGAGCGGCGTCGGATCCGAGGATCTGGTGCAGGCCCTTCAGGGTGACGCCATCAGAGTTCGCGTGACCGCTGTGGACGGCACGGTGTACGGGGCTCCCGGTGGCGAGCCGCCCGCGCAGGACGATCGGCCCGCGGGACCCAACCCTCCGTCCGGCCCGTCGAATGCTCCCACTCCCCCGGGACCGCCCGATCCGCCTGCCCCACCGTCGGATTCGCTGGAGATCACGAAACCTCTGCCTGATGGCTCGACGCTGTCGCTCCTCGGTGATACCACCGCGATCGCCGATGTTCGGCGTCAACTCCGGATCCTGATGCTGGGGGCGGGAGCCGTCACGCTGCTACTGGCCGCCGCTGCTTTGACCTTTGCCGTGCGACGCGCACTGTCTCCACTGGACTCCATGACCTCGGTGGCGCGTCGAATCACCAACGGCGACAGGGGTAGACGCCTGCTCCCCACCAAACCGAACACCGACCTCGGCCGTACGGCATCGGCCGTGGACGAGATGCTCGACGCCCTCGAGGACGCCGAACGACGCGAGGCCTCGGCCGCACGCACAGCCAAGCTCGCCGAGGAGGACATGCGCCGGTTCTTGGCCGATGCCGCACACGAGCTGCGCACACCGGTCGCCGGTATCTCGGCGTTGGCGCAGTCGCTGCAGCGCGATGCCGAGCAACGCCCCGATCGAGTCGCACGCTGGAGCGAGTTGCTGGTCGGCGAATCCGCCAGAGCATCGCGTCTTGTATCCGACATGCTCGATTCCGTTCGCGCAGAGAATACTTCGGACCTCGAGCTGACAGATTCCGACCTCGCAGACCTCACCCGCCGCACGGTGGAGAGAGCAGCTCTGCTCACCCCGCACATTCGGTTCGATATCGATGCGGCGCAACCGGTTCCGGTTCGGGTGGACGTAGGCCGCATCGAGCAGATTCTGTCCAACGTGCTCGACAACGCCAGTCGTTTCACGCCCAGAGGCGGCAGTATCACTGTCGCCGTGAATTCAGTGGGCAACGAGGCTGTCGTCACCGTCGACGACGAAGGGCCCGGTGTCCCAGAAGCAGACCGTGAGCGCATCTTCGAGCGGCTCGTCAGGCTGAACTCCGCACGCGATCGCTCCTCCGGCGGCGTCGGGCTCGGGCTCTCGATCGCACGGACGCTCGCTCGCGCACACAACGGTGAACTGGTCTGTGCCGCAGGGCCTACGGGCGCGAGATTTCGCCTGTCACTTCCTGGCCTCACGGGTCGTTCCGCGGGCTCCACTCCGGCGAGCGGCAGATAGCTACTCGACGATCAGGTCCATCAGCAGACTGTCGTGCCAGCCATCGGGACCCTTCTCGTATTTGCGCATGATCCCGACCGGCTCGAAACCGACTGCGCTGTAACACGCAATCGCCATCGCATTGTCGGCAGCCGGATCGATCACCAGGCGGTGGTGTCCCAGATCGACTGTTAGGTAGCGCACCAGTGTCCCCACGGCATCTTTTCCGACGCCACCGCCGTGCACTGCCGGATCCAAGAAGATGTCGATCGACGCATGCCGGTACATCGGGTCGGTCTCCTCGCCGTACTGAATCAATCCGACTGGCGCACCATCCAATTCGACAACCATGCGGTTCTCTTCAGGGTTGTCGGACGGCCAGTTCTCGTCGGCATCCTCGTCGCCCCACCGCGCGTACACCTCGGGGGTGTGCAGAATTCGGCGCAGCTCCGGCACATCCTCGGCGGCGACGGGCCGTAGCACGACCCGTTCACCGCGGAGGTTCATCGCACAGTTCTATTCGGCGCGCTTGGCCGCACGTGCCGCCAGGTCCTGGGCGTCGAGCTTATCGGCTTCCTCCAGGGTCGGGGCACTACCGCCGAGTCGGGCCGGCACCCAATACGCGCCGGGCTCGTGGTGGTAGTTCTCCTGCAGTTCGAGCAGCATCTTCTGCATCACCGCGCGTAGCTTGTCGGTCAGTTCGTTCGGCGGTCCGACCGGCGCAATCGGCTCACCGACGGCAATGGAGATCGGAGTGTTGGTGCGGCCCAATCGCTTCGGGTAGCCCTTGGTCCACACGCGCTGCGCGCCCCAGATGACCGTCGGGATGATGGGGACGCCGGCTTCGATGGCCATGCGCGCTGCGCCGGACTTGAATTCCTTGATCTCGAAGCTTCGGCTGATGGTGGCTTCGGGATACACGCCCACGAGTTCGCCGTTGCGCAGACTTTCCACCGCCGACTTGTAGGACTCGGCACCTGCCCCACGATCGACGGGGATGTGCCGCAGCGCACGCATGATGGGGCCTGAGATCTTGTTGTCGAAGACTTCCTTCTTGGCCATGAAGCGGATGTAGCGCTTCACTCGCCGCGGTGGCAGTCCGGCGTAGGTGAAGTCCATGTATCCGGTGTGGTTGACGGCGATGACCGCGCCACCGGTAGCAGGGATGTGTTCCTCGCCCTCGACCTCGAACTTCAGGCCCTCGAACGCGAACACGGTGCGAGCGATGCCGATGACTGATCGGTAGACGGGTTCCACAGTCGGTTAGCGTAGTCGGTGGACGGGGCCGGAGAAAGGTGCGGCAGAGTGCGGTCGGGTCGTGCGCAGTTCGGCAGAAGAGCTATGGGGGAGAGAAACACGTGAAGAACAGAGCGGCACGACCGCGGCGCAGCCGAGTCGGCCGAACCGCGCTGCCGCTGATCGCGACGATCGCACTGGTCGGTGCCTGCGATTCCGCGGTCGGGATCCCGTCCGATCAGGCCGCCTCGCCGAGCAACACAGTCGAGTCCACAGCCGACGAGTCGACCACCCAGGAATCGCCGTCGACCACAGCCACCACCCCGATGCCCCCGCCCATCCCACCGGGGCCACCCGTCGGCGAAGCGCCCGGCAATCCCGCGGCCGCGGCGGCCCTGCGGCCGTTCGTCAACGATCTCACGGGCGGCGGCATAGGTGTCGTGACGGCAAAGTGCTGGACCGTCCCGCCCACCGACATCCCGACTATGTATGTCGACACCGGTGCCATCCTCGCTGCTGTGGCTGCTCCCGCCGTCGACGGTCAGTATGCGGTGACGTGGACCGGGCCCACTGCGACGGTCGCCATCAAGCGCAGCGAGATCACGTCCGGCTACGCCTGCCCTACCGTCTACCCCACCGGCACCGCCCCCGTGTTCGACGCGGCAGACGCGGCCTATTCCGTCGATCGCTATCTGGGACGCATCGCCGGCATTCCGGTCAACCGGGACGACGTGGAGGAGCGCTACCCACTCGTGTGCGAGAGCCGCGGCACGTGGGATCCGAATGGCACCGGGTCTCCTACTGCCCCACCTCTGGCCGAGAACCCGGCGATTCTGCCGAGCATCACCTCGTTCGATCCCGACAGCGTGTTCGTCACGGCTCAGAACGGCATCTACACGCAGGTCAATGCCGACATCATCGATGCCTCGGGGGCGTACCAGAACCGGACGTTCGTACTGACCGTCGGCGGCGAGGGCTACTGCATCGGCGACATCGCCTGAGCCTGCACTACTACCGCCGGAGTAAAGCCTGCGGAACGACCCAACTAGCGCAGTACGTCGGTCCCGACGAAGGGCACGAGGGCTTCCGGGACCCGGACGGTGCCGTCGGCCTGCTGGTGGTTCTCCAGGATTGCCACGATCCACCGCGTGGTGGCGAGGGTGCCGTTGAGGGTCGCGGCGATCTGAGGCTTGCCGTTCTCGTCGCGGTATCGAACGCCGAGGCGTCGGGCCTGGAAGGTGGTGCAGTTCGAGGTCGAGGTCAGCTCGCGGTATGCCTTCTGCGTGGGAACCCATGCTTCGCAGTCGAATTTGCGCGCGGCCGATGAGCCGAGGTCTCCGCCTGCGGTGTCGATGACGCGGTACGGCAACTCGACCGCGGCGAGCATTTCCTTCTCGTACTCCAGGAGCTTCTGGTGTTCGGCGGCCGCGTCCTCGGGCTTGATGTACGAGAACATCTCGATCTTGTCGAACTGGTGGACGCGGATGATGCCGCGGGTGTCCTTGCCGTAGCTGCCCGCTTCACGGCGGAAGCACGACGACCAACCGGCGTAGCGCTTGGGGCCGTCGGCGAGGTCGATGATCTCGCCCGAGTGGTAGCCCGCGAGAGCAACTTCCGAGGTTCCGACGAGGTAGAGATCGTCGGCTTCGAGGCGGTAGATCTCGTCTGCGTGTGCACCGAGGAAACCGGTTCCCGACATGATCTCCGGCCGCACGAGCACCGGCGGGATCATCATGGTGAACCCGTTCTTGACGGCCTTCTGCGCGGCGAGCTGCAGCAGACCCTGCTGCAGCAACGCGCCGTAGCCGGTCATGAAGTAGAAGCGTGAGCCCGAGACCTTTGCTCCGCGTTCCATGTCGATCAAGTTGAGCGACTCACCGAGCTCGAGGTGGTCCTTGGGCTCGAAATCGAACTCCGGGATGTCGCCGACCGTCTCGAGCAGTACGAAGTCGTCTTCACCGCCTGCGGGTGTGCCGTCCTGAACGATGTTGGAGATCGCGCGGTGTGCCGTGTCGAGAGCTGCGTCGGCCTCGGCCTCGGCGGCCTGCGCGGCCTTGACCTTGGCGGCCAGTTCCGATGCCCCGGCGAGCAGCGCTGGACGATCCTCGGCGGAGGCCTTTCCGACCTTCTTGCCCAGTGCCTTCTGCTCGGCGCGCAGCTGATCTCCGGCGAGCACGGCGGCCCGGCGGGACGCGTCGGCATCGAGAAGCGCGTCGACGAGGGCGGGGTCCTCGCCTCTGGTGCGCTGCGAGGCGCGTACGGCGTCAGGATTTTCGCGAAGGAATTTCAGGTCGATCACGAGAGGGAACCTTACTTGCCGAGCAACCCCAGGTAGTCCTCGCGTCCGAACATCGTGGCGGCATCGATTGCCGACGGGTGACCCCCGTGCGGATCGGCTCCTCCGTCGACGAGAACTCGCACCACGTCGTCCTCCCCTTTGAAGACCGCACCCGCGAGTGGGGTCTGCCCCTTGTCGTTGGGCTTGTTCACGTCGGCACCGCGCTCGACCAGCACGCGCACCGCATCGGCATGCCCGTGATACGCGGCAAGCATGACCAACGTGTCCCCGGACTCGTTGTGGAGATTCACCGGAACTCCCGCGTCCACGTAGCTCGCCAAACCGGCCGCATCGCCGGTGCGCGCCATCGTGAACAGTCGGCCGGCAAGCTCGCTGAGGTCGTCGTCACCTGTCGGGTCGCTCATGAGGACCGAACATACTCGGGCATGATGGAGGCGATGTCCGCGAACGAAACAGACCCCCCAGAGAGCCGGAATCGGCGAACTCTCTCCGCAACCACCGCCCGACGAGGGCTCGCCATGGTTGCGGTCGGTGCAGTGCTGGCCGCGGGTGCGACGGCGTTCCTCTCCGACGGGTTCTCGGCACCCGAGAAGATCACCACCCATTCGGCGGCCAGTGGTCCGGTGACCGACGGACCCGTATCGGCATCCTCGTTCGGCGCAGCCGATCCCGGTACGTGCCTGCAGTGGACGCCCACCGACGATCCGGAGACCGACCGACAGGATCTGGCCGAAGTGTCGTGCGCCGATCCTCATCGCTTCGAGGTCGCTCGCGACATCGACATGAGCGTCTACCCGGGCGTCGAGTTCGGTCCCGGTTCGCAGTATCCCGGGTCCATTCGGTTCGGCCAGCTCCGTGACGAACACTGCACGGCCGCCGTCGACGATTACGTCGGTGCCAAGTTCGATCCCAACGGACTCTTCGGCGTCGGGCTGATGTTCCCCAGCCAGGCCGGGTGGGCCAAGGGCGAGCGGACCCTGCGCTGCGGGGTGCAGATGCCGTCGAACACCGGAGCTCTGCTGGAGATGACCGGTTCGATTCTCGAGCAGGATCAGTCCAAGGTCTGGCCGACGGGCACGTGCATTGGTATCAATCAGAACGTGCCCGCGGATCCGGTGGACTGCTCGGCACCGCACGCCTTCGAGGTCGCCTCGGTGATCAACCTGACGCAGCAATTCCCCGGCGGCCACCCGTCGGAGGGCGATCAGGACGCGTACCTGGAAGGCACCTGCACCGACGCCGTCAACGGCTATCTCGGCTCGGACACGGCACTGCGCGACAAGACGCTGACGCTTTTCTGGGACACCATCGACGTCGCGAGCTGGCTCGCCGGTAGCCGTCAGGTGACGTGTTCGGTGGGCAAGGAACTCGATTCCGGCGGATTCGCGACCATCGTCGGCAGTGCGAAGGGCGACATCCTCATCAACGGTGCAGCGCCTGTCCCACCGCCATCGGCTCCCGACGGCCGCGCGCTGCCCACTCCGCTGCCCGGTGCTGCTCCGATCACCACCGGAGGCTGACATCCCCACCCAGATGACCCGCGTCGACTTCGAGGAAGCCGTGTCCGACGCCCTCGACACCCTGCCGCGCGAGCTCACCGACTTCATGAACAACGTGGTCGTTCTCGTCGAAGAGGAACACCCCACCGAGGACATCCTGGGGTTGTACGAGGGCATCGCGCTCACCGAGCGTTACGAGTACAGCGGACACCTACCGGACGTCATCACGATCTACCGCAAGCCGATCCTCGAGATGGTCGACGACGAAACCGAGGCTCGACGCGAAATCGCCATCACCGTGGCCCACGAAATCGGACATCACTTCGGCATCGACGACGAGCGACTGCATCAACTGGGATTCGGCTGAGCACACTCGATCACCCGCCCGCGCTCACCCGCTCGCACACCCCCGGAACGCGTGAATGGACCATTACATGCGTCTGAGCAGTGCAATGGTCCATTCACCCGGACCGACCAGGCCTCCCGCACCGCGTCGATGGCACTGTGCACACGTCTCGGCGATGCAGTGGTCCATTCACGCGGACGCTGGGCTACGCCGCAACTGCCTCTCGGCGAACAGGTCGAACTGCGCGATCGGTGAGGAACGCGAAGCCCAATCCCAGGGCCAGCCACAGGGTTGCCTGCGTGGCCAGTGACGACAGTCGGAATTCCCACAGCAGAGTTGCCGGGAAGTCCGCGCCGACCTCGTTGATTCCGGGCAACAGTGCGTACCCGATGCCGACGATCAACAGGAACGCCACGATCGGTGCGCCGACGCGGACTGCCACCGAATTCTGCGACGCCACGACCTTCGCGACATAGATTCCGACTCCGACGGCCAGCAGACCGAGAATCACCGACGCCAACCACAGCCACGTGCGCTGGGTGATGGTCTCCGGATCTCCGACGGCCGGCGGATTGGCCGGGTACTTGAAGAAGGGCACCGCTTCGATGGCCAACCACCCGGCACCGGCTCCGACGAGCGCGAGGATCGAGCCCGGGAGGGAGCTGAAGCGTCGGGCATAGTGCAGTGCCGACGCGAAGATCGCGCCCAATGCCAGGCCGGCGAGTCCGGTGGCGAGGAACAGTCCGACGCGTTGTCCGTCCCGACTGACCAGCGCCTCCTCGTCGCCGTGCGAGTGCGCCGCCGGTGCGGCATCGGCATCGGCGTGATGGGCGTCGGTGCCGGCTGCTTCCTCGATGGCGATGGCCGAGTCGATGTGCGGTTCGCCGACGACGTAGGCGACTGCTCCGGCGAGCAGGCCCGCGACGAGTCCGGCGAGCAGCCCTCGTAGCAGCAACTGAACGAAGGTCCCTTGCAGCGTCGGGCGATGGGTGGTGTCGGTCAGTGGCATGGCAGACCCAGCAGGTGGCGGCCGTCGTGCATCAGTTCGTGCATGTACATGCCACTGCGGGAGATTGCGCCCTGATCGAAGCCGACCAGGTAGAGCACGACGAAAGCGAGCAGTATCGTCGCGGCGACGATGACGGCGAGGGCCGCCGACTCCGTCGTATTACTGGGGGAATGAGTGATTGCCATGGTGTCCTCCTGGGATATGCGTCCCGTAGTCCCTTCCGAAAAGAAGAGACGGCCATGCGATGTACGAGTTTTCTGGCTCTCGAATTCGGACATATGCCCGACGTCGATCACAGTGGCGCAACCGTTCCGGATTTTCACCGGATTACCTGCGTACATCGCGTCTAACCTGCGAACTGTGGCACCGAACGCGACGTTGTGTCAATCGCTGTCCTGACCGACCGCAGCTCGGTGCCTGAACAACAGCTGCGCCACAATGACACCTGGCTGCGCCACAATGACACGGTGCCTGCGTCCGTGACCCGACTGATATTGGTGAGCCACGCCAGAACCGCCGCAATGCGCACCGGCCGATTCCCGGGCGACGAGCAGCTGGACGACTCGGGAATGCGAGACCTTGCTGCGGTGACCGA
Source organism: Rhodococcus sp. 15-649-2-2 (assembly GCF_002258645.1). Lineage (NCBI taxonomy): Bacteria > Bacillati > Actinomycetota > Actinomycetes > Mycobacteriales > Nocardiaceae > Rhodococcus > Rhodococcus sp. 15-649-2-2. The sequence goes on along the minus strand of NZ_NPFM01000017.1, from coordinate 38,511 downwards.
CATTCCCCGAGCCGACCGCGTCCTGTCCGGCCCGGAATCTCGATCGATGGCCACGGCGCAGATCTTCGGCACCGACATCTCGGTCGAGCCCGCGTTGGCCGACATCGCCTACGGCCGGTGGTCCGGTCTCGAGATGACCGATCTGCCCGACGCCGACGCGATGGCGTGGCTGAGCGATCCGGCGTTCGTGCCGCCGGGCGGCGAGTCTCTGGTCACGTTGTTATCTCGCGTGCAGAAGTGGCTCGACGATGTCGGTTCGACTCCCGGTCGCACGCTGGCGGTGACCTCCCCCGCTGTGATTCGGGCCGTGGTGGTGCTGGTGTTGGCGGCTCCGGTTCGGTCGTTCTGGCGGGTCGACGTGTCGCCGCTCAGCCGCACTTCCGTCAGTCGTCGTGGCGGCGCGTGGACGATCGGTGCGGTGGCCGAGAAGTCGATCTGAGTATTTCTCGCATCGATGGAACCAAACCGTGCACGGTGGCGTCCTACCTACCGACAGTGGAAGTTCTTCGATCGGGGGCATGGCTCATGACCGTCATCAAGGTGGATCCGGTGGCACTGCAGCTCGCTGCTTCGGAGCTCGATGCGGTCGCCGCCAGGTTGCAGGCCGCCGTCACCGCGACGGCGATTCCCGTGCGGCCACTACCGCCCGGCACCGACGAGGTCTCTCTACTCACCGAACGATTCTTCGGCACCGCGGCCGATACCTTCGGACCTGCTGCAGCACAGGGCATTTCAGAGCTACACCGCGCCGCCGAGGAACTACGGAAGCAGGCCGCGGACTACGTGGCCACCGACGACGACACGGCGGGCGGCCTACCCGGTCTACCCGGCATCTGACGCTCGCACCGAACGCGACTGCACCACAACTCGACCGCACCACAGGAAACGACAGCATCACAAGAAACGCAGGGCTCGAACATCATGGGGGCTAGAGGATGACGCTCGGAGTGACAGGTGTGGTGTGGCTGCCGCGCACGGCAACGGGAAATTCGACCCGACTGCTCGGGCCGGGTCCGGTGCCGTTGCACGTCGCCGGCGGCGCGTGGGGTTCGGTGGCTGCAGCGTTCACGGAGGCGTCGGCGAGTATCGCCGCGGTCACTGCGGCGTTGACCGCGGGGTGGGAGGGTGATTCGGCCCTCCTCGCTCAGGCCGCGCTCGCACGTTTCGCAACGTGGACCGGGGCAACGGCATTGAAAGCGGCCGCGCTGTCGGTCGAGGCTCCGGCCGCCGGGACCACCTATGGCGTGGCGCTCGCGACCATGCCGTCACTGGTGGAAATCGGCGTCGTGCAGGCCGCCAAGGTCACGGCTGCCTCCACGGGCGGCGCGCTGAACGGCAGCTACGAGGCAGCCGAGGTGGCAGACCGGTTGCTCGACATACGGGCAGCCCTGGTGATGGAGGGATTCGAGCTGGTCAACTCGCACCGCATCGTCAAGACCACCTTCGATCATCCGCCCGCGATCGTGTCCGATTCCGGGAGCGGCCTCGGAAAGTTCGCCAACGCCGTGATGACCTCGCCCGTTCAGGCTGCGATCGGCGGCCTGATGGCGGCAACACAGAATCCCGGAGTGGCCGCAGCCGCCGGACAGATCGGTAGCGTTGCCACCTCCATCGCAAGTACCGGCGTGTCCACCGTGGCCACTGCCGCGTCGAACATCGGGTCGACGGCACTGTCCGGCGTCGGCGGCGGTCACGGATTCGCGTCCAACGGTTCGGCGTCTCTCGCGGTCGGCCCGGCCTCCACGCGTCCGGTCTCGTTCGGGGCAGGAGGTGCCGGCCTCGGGGGCTTCGGCGGTGTCGGAATGCCCGGGTCTGCGCCGAGTCCTGCCGGTGGCGGTTCGACGCTCTTCGGTCCAGGCCAGAGCGGCCCTGCCAACGCGTTCGGCGCACCCACCGCCGCCGACGGGGGCCTCGCACAGCGTGGGACCGGCACGGCGGGTGCGCCCGCATCGGGCGCACGCGGGCAGGCCGAGGACGACGAACACGAGACCCCGGACTACCTCAAGCAGTTCGAGCACTTCGCCGACGGCCGTACCGTCGCACCGTCCGTCATCGGTGCGGATCCAGCCCTGCCTGTACCCGATACCAGCGGAAACGGCCGTTGATCGACTTGGGAACCGTGCCGGTGGGCCACACACTGCCGAACGCCGCGCTCGGTGTGGACGAGATGGACTTCCTGGTCGACGAGCTGTCCATCGCCGAACTACCCATCGTCCTCGACGTGTTTCCGCGCTTCGACGACGCCACTGCCCGAGATCGCGCCCTCGGTCGTGGCCGAGACGCACTGGACAACGTCGGCCTGATCACCGGCGGCCGAGTTCACGAGGATCTGCAGCAATGGATGCGGGTTCTCGAACAACCGCACTGGTACGTCTCGGCGCGAGTGTTCGACGTCGAGAGCGACGAGCCGGCTCCCACCACCCGGATCTGCGTTGCGTCCGACGACCGGATCACGGTCTCTGCGGTCCGGCGAGAGAACGTCGTCACCATCCGCGTCATCCACGGCGACCCGGCCCGAGATCTCGCTGTCACGATCGGTCCCGCTACGCCGTTCGACCCCGGCATCGTCAACGCTCCCACCGCATTGCTGGCGCAGGCCCTCGATGCCGCACCGAGCGATGTCGGAGCAACCGCTTCCCGCCTCAGCCGCATCGGGATAGCCGACGACCGCGCGTCGGCCCTGGCATCGGTCATGGCCACGTGCGCCGGCAGAACCGAGATCACGGCTGTGGCGCCCAGACACGGCACCCGGCACGTGGCCGGTAGACCCGTCGCCCTGTTCGATACCCGAGCCGGACGCATCGTCGCCACCTCCACCCTGGCCGCCGACGGCACGTCCTGGAGCTCATTGACCGGGGCAACGGACCGCAAGGTGACGGCGGCGCTGACCGAGTTGATCGAGTCGGCTCGGGAACACCGGGTCTGACGAAGACAGGGTGTGACGAAGACAGGGTCTGACAGGCTCAGCTGATCGGGTTGTCGGCCTTCTCGCTGCCCTGGCCCTCGAACGGCGGCAGGAATGTGCCCCACTTACCGCAGGCCCAACCCCCGCCGGGCAGCGGCAACAGTTCCACCGTCTGGGTGTTGTCGAGATGGTTGTCGGCTGCGAACGTGCCGTCGACGCCGGCCAGTACCGCCGCGACCAATCTGATGGCGGCACCGTGGCTCACGACGACGACATCGCCGGCAGTGTCGTCGCCGAGGTTCTGCGCGCGCAGCGCATCGAGCACCGGCACATAACGCTCCAGCACCGAATGCCCGCTGTCTCCGCCCGGCACTGTCGCCGCCAGATCGCCGGTGTGCCAGCGATGGAAGACCTCGGTGAACTCCTTGTGCGCAGCGGGGTCGTCTCGGTCTTCGAGATCTCCGGCGTAGGTCTCCTGAATTCCTTCGGTCACCACGAGGGGAACCCCGGTTGCCCGCTCTATGTAGCCGGCAGTTTGCTTCGCGCGCAACGCAATCGAAGACACGAGGACGGCAGGTGGGTGCCCCACCCAGGTCCTGGCATAGCTTTCGGCTTGCTGGTGACCCAGTTCGGTCAACTCGGCTCCGGGCGGCGCGGTATCGAGCATCTTCGCAACATTGGCTTTCGTCTGACCGTGCCGCACCAGAATCAGCTTGCCCATCACAGATCACCGCGTCCGGCGCGAATATCGTCGAGCCACTGCACGTGCTCGTCGATCGGCGGCGGCACCGATCCACCCGTTCCCGTTGCGATGGGCCACGATCCGAGGAACCGCAGCGGCATCTTGCGATGGAATGCCGTCAGTGCTTCGGCGACGAGCGGATCCTCGACATGGCCCGCGCAGTCGACGAAGAATCGGTACGTGCCGAATTGCGAACGTGTAGGACGTGATTCGATGAACGTCAGGTCGATATTGCGAATCCCGAACTCGGCCAACGCCGCAGGCAGGGTGCCCGGGTCGTTGGGCGGCTCGAGCACCACGGCAGTGCGGTCTGCACCGGTGCGGGGGGCAACCGGCCGAGGTGGTGTCACCAGCACGAAGCGGGTTCGCGCACCCTCCACGTCGATGATGCCGTCGGCCAACGTCGGCAGCGACAGGCGCTCACCGGCCAACCGTGTCGACACCGCCGCGTCGACCATTCCGGCGGCAACATCTTCTGCCGCACCGGCATTCGACGAGGCCGACTGCACTGCCGCGCCGGGCATGGTGGCCTGCAACCACTGACGCACCTGATTGAGCGCGATGGGGTAGGCGCTGATCGTGCGGGCCGAATCCAGGGTGACGCCGGGGCCCCCGAGAATGGTGAAGGCCACCTCGATCTCGGTCTCGGCGACGATCTGCAACCGGCGACCCTCGGACAACGCGTCGAGGGTCGGCGGTACCGCGCCCTCGATCGAGCTCTCGATGGGAACGACTGCCGCGTCGGCGTTACCCGAACGCACGGCCTCGAGTGCCGCGGGCGGGCTCGCTGCCGTCACGCGCTCGACGGCACCGTCCAGGCCGGCGGCGGCGATGGTTCCGAGCTTTTCGAACTGCGCCAGCGCCATCTCCGTGAACGTTCCGGATGGGCCGAAATAAGCGATGCGAGGCACGCCTCGAGGTTACGTTGTCGACGTCCGCGAAGCGATCAAACCGACCTCGACGAGCCGTTCGCGGGCAGCGACGGCGTCGGCGATCTCGATTCCGAGCAGCACCTCACGCACCGCCTCGGCGGCCTCGGGAATCAAGGCCCGCAGCGCGGCGACATTCGGGGCGGCCAGAGCTGCGCTGATGTCGTCTCCGCGCAGCGATGCCACCGTCGCAGCGAGGATCGCCAGGACGTCGTCGCCGGTGTCGGCGCGGGCGACCAGGCCCACGTCTGCATGAGAGACCACAGCCAGCACGTCGGCGATGCGTCTCGGGGTATCGGCGACGCTGATGCCCGGAGTCCGGTGCGCGAAGACGACGGCCTCCGCGGTCTCGGCCACGTCGATGGCGTCGAACACCGGGAAGACGACCAGCGGCGAGGGCAACCGCAGCGCGAGCGCATCGGCGAGATGTTCCGCGGGGGCGTCCACGTCGAATCGGACCACCTCGTAGCCGCCGGTCCGACTTGCGCGGAGTTCGTCCGGGTCGATGTCGAGGTGCACCACGATGCGCCCGAGATCGGCCGTGTCCGTCATCGCGAGCAGAGTCGACGCTCGGACCACGGGCGGGCCGTACTCGGCCCCCTGCGGGGCGGCGTTCAGCTCGACGGAATCGGAGCAGATCGGCAGCAGCAACCCGTGCACGAGTGCGTTCGGGTCGGGTCGGTGTGGCACACCGAGGGTCAACGGAATCGGCACGCCCTCACCGTAGTCCCGGGATGCTCTTGCGATCCTCGCCACACCGGTATAACTTAGGGACACATTACTTAGGTATGCCTCACCTTCTTGCCCGGCCCGATCGCATCGGAGGAGCCCATGCTCGGCGCAACCACCACCACCGGACCGTCCACTGCCGAACGCGTGCGCAGTGCCTGCATGCGCGCCGAGGGTGCCGCCCTGGCCATCGACGGCAGCGACCCGGTGGTCACGTCCCTTCATCACCTGCGACCCAACGGCGAGATGATCCTGGCCGTCCCCACCGACTCTCTCGACGACGCCAACACCTGGCAATCCTCGCGGGCGGGCATTCCTGCCGTCCTCGAACTCACCGATCACGCGCCACTCGCATTACGTGAACCAGTGCGTTCGTTGGTGTGGCTGCGCGGCGATCTGCGTCCGGTCCCGGAATCGCTGATGCGTCCCATGGCCGGAGCCGTGGCCGCAGAACACCCGCACGCGGCCCTGCTCGACGTCGGTCACACCACCTCGCTGATGCGGCTGATCGTGAGCTCCGCAGTGGTCGCAGACAGCACCGGCGCAGAACCCGTCGACGTCGAATCGCTGCTGGCGGCCGAACCCGATCCGTTCTGGGAGATGGAGACGAGCTGGCTCGAGCACCTCGATTCCGACCATCCCGATCTGCTCGCCCAACTGTCCCGACGCCTCCCGCCGTCCCTGCGGCAGGGTCGAATCCGTCCGCTGGGTATCGATCGCTACGGAATTCGGCTGCGCATCGAGAGCGACTGCGGTGACAACGACGTCCGCCTGGGATTCGCCGAGCCCGTCGACGACGTCCTCTCGCTCAGTCGGGCCCTGCGGGTACTCGCCGGTTGCCCGTTTCTGAACGGCCTACGCGCTCGCGGCTGACGCACGTTTCGACAAACAAGGCAGACTCGTGCGGTGATCGACTTCAAGAGCTGGTTGACGCCACCGCCGCCGGAGCGCACGGCTCCCCTGCCCGACGCTCGCGAGCGCACGACCATCAAAGTCGAGATCGCGATCGTGCTGCTGGTGACGTTCGGCCTCAGCGGAATGAGCAGCATCCTCTCTCTCGTCGAGGACGCCCTACAGACCGCGGCACTGTCCGATCAGACCGTGGCACTGAACTCGTCGCGGTCGAGCTTCAGCCTGATCGATCTGTTGTTCCAACTGCTCAGCATTCTGCGGTTGTGCGCCTGGGGTGGCCTGGGTTTGTACCTGCTGTGGCGAGCCGACCTGGCACCGCGGGCAATCGGACTGGCCAGACCGCGCCTGAAGATCGACCTCGGTCACGGCGTCGGACTGGCGGCGTTGATCGGGCTGCCCGGGCTGGCGCTGTATCTCGTCGGCAACGCTCTCGGTTTCAATCTGAACGTCGTTCCCAGCGCCCTCGACGACCACTGGTGGCGCGTGCCGGCCCTGATCCTGTACGCGCTGGCCAACTCCGGTGCCGAGGAGATCATCGTCGTGGCCTACCTGATCTCCCGGCTACGCAGACTCGGGCTCGGTGAAAACAAGTCACTGCTGTGTTCGGCGCTGCTGCGCGGGAGCTACCACCTCTATCAGGGGGTGGGCGGAGGCATCGGAAACTTCCTGATGGGGCTGGTCTTCGGCCGCTACTGGCAGCGCACCGGCAGGCTCTGGCCGCTGCTGATCGCGCATGCTCTGATCGATATCGTCGCCTTCGTCGGCTATGCCCTCCTGCGCGAACATCTGTCGTGGCTCCCCTGAATCCAGACCCGATCCAGGCGCGAGGAACCATGCTGTTTCCGCGCCGACAGCTACAGTCGATCCGTGAACGACGACGATCGCTACGGACGGCACGGCGCGCCGGACCGGCGCACGCCGCCTCCCGGTCGCACGCCTCCTCCAGGTCAGGCACCCCCTCCAGGTCAGACCCCGCCGGGGCGCACGCCGCCCGACCGATCGATGCCGAGTCGTCACGGCCGACCCGATCCAGCGCCCCAGCCCGGTCCAGCAGCTAGACCCAGCCCACCGCAGCCCGGTCCAGCAGCTCAGCCTCGTCGCGCCGAGGGGCAACCCCCGCAGCAGCCAACCCGCCGGCAGCCGCCCGACCAGCAGCGCCCCAATCCCCAACGCCCCAATCCCCAACGCCACAACCAACAGTCACCGAACCAACAGCCTCCTGGCCCCAACCGGCCCGGCCAACAGTCCCCCGGCCAACAGTCCCCCGGCCAACAACCACCCGGCCAGCGGCCCTTCCGACAGCCGTCCGCCCAGCAGCCGCCGCCTCCTCGCGGGTATCGCCCCGGCCAGCCGCCACCCGAGCGAGGACCGCGCCAGTACAACCCCGAGCGTCCGGCACGCGGCCTCCCCGTCCCACCGGGTCAGGTACCTGAAGGCACCGAGTTCATTCGGCGCGACGGCCGGCCTGTCGCCGGGCCGCCGCGCTCGGCCGCGGCCCAGCAGGCGTGGTCGCAGGCTCCGGAACCCGGTTCGGCACAGTCTCGTACACCCCGGTCCGATACACCCGATACACCCAATTCGACGCGTCAGTACTCACGATCCGCGGACGAGCAGCAGGGCCGCACCGGGTATGCCCCGCGCCAGCAGCCGGAGCCGTACACCGAGGAGCGCAAGCAACCCGCAGCGCCTGCACAGCGCCGGCCGGAACCCGCCAGACCACAACCGGCTCGACCACAACGAGATTCGCGCCCACCCAAGGTCGCGAAGCCGCGCAAGCGCAGACGCTGGGGTCGACGTTTCCTGATCGTGCTGCTCGTTCTCGTGCTGGGAATCGGCGGCGTCGTCTACTACGTCGACAGCTCGTTGACGCGAGTCGGCGCCCTCACCTCCTACCCTGGTCGCGTCGGAGACACTCCAGGCACCAATTGGCTTCTCGTCGGGTCGGATTCACGGGCAGGCCTCACGCCGGAGCAGGAGGCCACGCTGGCCACCGGCGGCGAGGTGGGCCCGAGCCGCACCGACACGATCATCCTGATCCACATTCCCGAGGGCAGCGGGGCGACCACGATGGTCAGCCTGCCTCGCGATTCGTACGTGTCCATTCCGGGCAACGGCGAAGACAAGCTCAACGCGGCCTTCGCATTCGGTGGACCGTCACTGTTGGTACAGACGGTCGAAGGCGCGACCGGGGTGCATATCGATCACTACGCCGAGATCGGCTTCGGCGGCTTCGCCGGGATAGTCGACGCGGTCGGCGGGGTGAACGTGTGCGTGCAGAACGCAATCGACGATCCGTTGGCGGGCATCAACATTCCCGCCGGCTGCCAGGATCTCACCGGGTCCGAGGCGCTCGGGTTCGTGCGGTCCCGCGCAACCGCGCTGGCCGATCTCGACCGAATGAACAATCAACGGGCATTCATGTCCGCACTGCTCGAAAAAGCCACCAGCGCATCGACTTTCCTCAACCCACTGAAGCTGTGGCCGCTGGTGTCCGATACGGCGTCGTCGTTGAGCGTCGACGAGGGAGACCACATCTGGAACCTCGCCGCGCTGGCCTGGGCGATGCGCGGAGGTCCGGTGACCACGACGGTACCGGTCGGCGGATTCCAGGACTCCGACGTCGGAAACGTGCTGTTGTGGGACGACACCCGCGCACCGGCATTCTTCGACGCCATCGCCCAGGATCGCGAAATTCCACCGGATCTGCTGACCGGCGGGCCCTGAGCCGCCGAATCGGTCGTTCCTGCAGGCTCCACTCCCACCCGAGACCGGTAGGTTGTGGACCATGACACTGCCGTCTGCCCAGCCCGCCGTGACGCCCGGTGCGTCGTTCCACGATCTACTGCGCGCTCAGGTGCGGCACGAGTTCACCGCATCGCAGCAGTACGTCGCGATCGCGGTGTGGTTCGACCGAAACGATCTACCGCAGCTGGCCACCCGCTTCTACGCCCAGTCCGCCGAAGAGCGTCGGCACGCCATGATGATGATCCGGTTCCTCATCGACAATCGACTCGATGTCGACGCGTCGAGCATCGGCGACGTGGTGACGGCGTTCGAGTCGGTGGTCGAGCCGGTGGAATTGGCACTGGCACAGGAAACGACGGTGACCGAGCAGATCACCGCGCTCGCGCGGGCTGCCCGGGCCGAGGGCGACTACATCGGCGAGCAGTTCACCCACTGGTTCCTCACCGAGCAGGTCGAGGAGGTGGCGGCGATGCAGAGTCTGCTCAACATCGTCCGGCGAGCCGAATCCAACCTGTTCGACATCGAGCAGTACGTCGCCCGAGAAATCGGTGGATCGGTGATCCGCGCCACCAATGCCCCGAAAGAGGCCGGGAGCGCGTAGCTTGCGCCCTGCTCAGAGCGGACATTTAGGATCCACTGTATTAGGCTACGTTCGCCTCAATAAGGTTCGACTTGGATGACAACGCCTCTGACCAGGCATATCGTCCTCGTCATGAGCATAGATATCAAAGAAACCAGCCACACCAAGTTCCATGCACTTCTTCGCGACCAGATTCGCAACGAGTTCAACGCCTCGCAGCAGTACATCGCCACCGCTGTCTACTTCGCGAATGTCGACCTGCCGCAGCTGGCCAAGCACTTCTACGCGCAGTCGGTCGAAGAGCGCAACCACGCGATGATGATCGTGCAGTACTTCCTCGATCGCGACATCACGGTCGAGCTGACCGGCGTCGACGCGTCGAAGTCCGTCTTCACCGATCCTCGTGAGGCCATCGCCCTGGCGCTGGCGCAGGAAGAGACCGTCACCGACCAGATCATCGCGTTGGCGAGCACCGCACGCGAAGAGGGCGACTACCTCGGCGAGCAGTTCATGCAGTGGTTCCTCAAGGAGCAGGTCGAGGAAGTTGCCAGCATGAAGACCCTGCTCAACATCGCAGATCGCGCGGGCCACAACCTGTTCGACCTCGAGCAGTTCGTTGCCCGCGAGATGAACACCAGCGTGGTCGCCGACGCAGGCGCACCCACCGTTGCCGGCGGATCGCTGTAAATCCCGCCGCAAGTAGCGCGCTCATACGGGTGGCCGCCCGAACAAGGATTCTTGTTCGGGCGGCCACCCGATGTAGGTTTCCGAGCAATTCGTCTCGACCGCGTATCCCGGCCGGAAGCCGTCAGCGCAACGTGACCTGACGACCGCGCAAGCCGTCACGTGAGCGCAGCTGCGCTGCAGTGAGCGGAGCGTCGACAGCGAGAGCTTCGCTCAGCTTGTCTCCGAATTCCTTTGTGGGCGAGGCCCATTCGGTGGGGTGCATCTCGGGATCGAGATCGAACACCGGCACCAGCAATCCGTGCGTACGGAACGAACCGGCGTAGCGCGATCCCTCGCCCAGGTGCAGATCGCCCGCAGCGTGCAGCCGAGCGAGAGCGAGCATCACATCGTCTTCGCCCTCCGGCCGAACCCAGCGGATGTGCGCCTTGTCGCCCGCATCCACCCACCAGGCCGCGACGACGCCGTCCGCTTCGATCCGTGCCGACGGCATGATCGCTTGATTCGCACGCTCCACAGTGGCGGTCACATCGGCTGCGGGAGTGGCACTTTCGGGAATCCACCAGTTGAAGTCCTGATGGACGGTGATCTCGAGCAGCGCGGACGCGTCGAGCACCTCGGTCAACGCTGGGGTGCTGTCGGTGATGTTCGCGGCTTCGAGCGACTCGCCCGCGGAAGCAGTGGACACCCAGCCGAGTGCGCTACTGATATCTGCTGCAACGTCTTTCGACTGCGTCTGCACCTGCAGGCCGACAAATCCCTCGACGGTGCCCGCGTCTTCGCGCACCAGTGCCGCAACGGCACCGGGCAGCACCGTTGCCAGCGTGATGGTGCGACCGTCCACCGTGATCGGCGCGGTTGCCGTTGCCGACGGGACGAACTCGCGCAGCGCTACCAGATCGCATTCGGCGGCCAGGCCCTCGAACGGGCGGGTCGACGCCGAGTCGATGCTCGCGCGCTCGGCCTCACGCTGCGCCAGCTTCGCCGCTCGGTTGCTTCCCTGCTTCGGTCCACTGTTTCTTTTGCTCTTACCCACGCCCGAAAACCTACACGTTCTTCGATTCGAGCCAGGCTCGCGTTCGGCCGGGGTGGTTGGTGGCGATCCATCCGACACCGAGTTCGCGGCACAGGTCCACGTCCTCTTTCTCGTCGACGGTCCACACGTAACTCGCCCGGCCCGACGCGGCGGCGCGGTCGATGATGCTCGGGTGCTCGCGCAGCGCACGGATGGACGGTCCGACCGCGGTGGCACCGACGGTCGTCGCCGCTCCTCCGCCGAGGTAGTGCGAACTGTCGCCGAGGAGCACCGTCGGGAGCATCGGGGCAGAGCGGCGTACCCGCCAGACCGCCGACGGTGCGAACGACATGATGACCGCTCGCGAGTGGTCTGCCGATGCGGGCGCACCGATGCCGAACTTGCCCAGCTCCTCGAGTACCGCGCTCTCGATCAGCGAGCCGTAGCGCACGGGATGCTTGGTTTCGATGAACAGCTTGACCGGCTTGCTGCTCCAGTCCAGCACGAGTGCGATGAGGTCGTGCAGTGTCAGGAGTTCGGCGGGTTCGTCGGGCTCGCCGTAGTTCAGCTGCGCAAGTTCGGCGAAATTCATCTCGCTGACGATTCCGGTGCCGTTCGAGGTTCTGTCGACACGACGGTCGTGCACGCACACGATGTGACCGTCCTTGGTCAGTCGTACATCGCACTCGACGCCATCTGCTCCCTCACGCAGCGCCAGGTCGTACGCCGCGAGGGTGTGTTCCTTCTTGGCCGCCGAGGCACCGCGATGTGCGACGACGAGCGGGCCGCGGCGATCGGGACTCACGACGCCGTCACCGCTTCGTGCTCGACGGGCTCTACCTTCGAGCGCTCGGGACCGGTCGCCTCGATGTCGGTGGCCTTCGGGGAGGTGGCCTTGCCCGCGGCCATGACCCATCGGGTAGGACGCGCCAAGGCCGATCCGCGCAGCGTGCGGCCCTCGAATCGGCGCATCACCGCCAGGGTGAGCACGGCCGAACCCGCAGCTACTGCCGCAACGACCGCCGACAGGAGAACTCCATCGGCCCGGGCTTGCAGGCTGCCCTGCAGATTCCACAGCAGTTGGACGACCACCAGCGCGTTGCTCGCGGCCCAGAGACCCCACCAGATGCGCACCAGAAACAGCTCGCGGTGTACGTCGGCCTCGGTGTCACCCCGCAGTCGGGCCAGCTCGGTCAGATACACCCCGGGCATGACGATGCGCACGAGCGGCAGCATCGACAACAGCAGCATCCACCGCACCGATCGTGGATCGGTCGCGCCCGCTGCGGCGAAAGCGAGCCGACGTTGCCGGATCAACCAGCACGACGAGCCGATGAGAGCGAACAGGCCGACGACGAGCGAACCCACCTGAGCGAAGTACACCAACGCGTCGGATACGGCCAGGGTGATCGGCGAGACGAGTCGGGTGCGGTTGTACAGCAGAATTCCGTAGCGAAACACCTCGGCGAACGCGCCGAGAGCCAGCAGCAGCGCGGTGACGAAGACGAGCAACTGCGCGTTCGCGGCGTACTGCTCGACGCGTCCCACCGGCCGACTCGCCTCCGGATCGCGCGGGATGTCACGCAAGCCCCAGGTAGGCGTCGAATCGTAGTGCGGCGTCGGCGTCGGGGCTGCGGTTCGAGTCGTGCGAGCGAACGTCGAGCGCGATGTCGCCGGTCGTGCGACCCAGCGGAAGTTGCGCCGGCCCTGCGCAGGCGCTTGGGTCGACACCGGCGAGAGCAGGACGCCGTGGCAGCGGGGGCACCACGTGCCCGGCCGTGCACCGACCGCCCAGCGAGTGCTACAGCGGGCACAGACCTGGAACGCCTGTGCGCGTCCCCGCGGTGCCGTCATCTAGATGATTCTCGGTTCGTGGGAGTCGTCGTCGCGTTCGATCGGTCGACCTGCGGCCTGCCAGGCGAGCATCCCACCGTCGACGTTGATCGCTTCGAAACCCACTCGGTTCAGGTATTCGACGACGCGGGCCGACCGACCACCGGCTTTGCAGACGACGTAGACCTCGGATTGATTGTCGATCTCACCGGCGCGGGACGGAATGTCACTCATCGGGATGTGCACGGCATCGGGCGCGTGCCCGGCCTGCCACTCCTCGGGTTCACGTACGTCGAGCAGCAGTGCCGTCTCGGGAAACGGCACCGGGAGTCGGTCGACGGTGACGGCGGGCGGCTGCTCGGGGTGAGACACACCTCGATCTTGTCACGGCCTCGCGCGGGGCTGCCACCCGTGTCCCGACGACCCGAGCAACGCGGCGCTATGACCTACGTCACTCACGCCACAGAAGTTATCCACAGTATCCACAGGTTGATGCACAGAATCGGGGCCTGTGCCGGTTTCTATCCACAGGTCAGAGCGTCGAGTCGGTCTCGCGGTGTACCGAGTACCAACGCAGGTTGTGGATCGATGGTGATTTGACACAGCGACCGTCTGCGGTCCGGTGGAGGCGCTGTTTAGGCTGGCGAACATGACTTTCCCATCCCAGGTCGTTCCGCAGGCTCCCCTCCCGTCCGTAGAACTGCGCGTCTTCACCGAACCGCAACAAGGTGCCACGTACGACGACCTCCTCCGCGTTGCGAACGCAGCCGAGGAGTTCGGCTACGGCGCATTCTTCCGATCCGACCACTACCTCGCGATGAGCGGCGACGGCGGTCCCGGGCCCACCGACGCCTGGATCACGCTGGCAGGCCTGGCCCGCGAGACGTCGACCATTCGGCTCGGCACACTCGTCACCTCGGCCACTTTCCGCTACCCGGGGCCACTGGCCATCAGCGTCGCGCAGGTCGACGCCATGAGCGGCGGCCGCGTCGACCTCGGCCTCGGTGCCGGCTGGTTCGAGGACGAGCACAAGGCCTACGGCATTCCATTCCCGCCGCTCGGTGAGCGTTTCGACCGGCTCGAAGAGCAACTCGCCGTCATCACCGGACTCTGGGACACCCCCGTCGGCGACACGTTCTCGTACGACGGCACGCACTACCCCGTCACGGACTCCCCCGCGCTCCCCAAGCCGGTGCAGACCCCGCACCCACCCATCGTCATCGGCGGCGGCGGAAAGAAGCGCACTCCGGCACTCGCCGCGAAGTACGCCGACGAATTCAACATCCCCTTCGCGTCGCTGGCCGACACCGAGACCCAGTTCGGTCGCGTCCGCGCTGCTTGCACTGCCGCCGACCGCGATCCGGACTCCCTCGTCTACTCCAACGCCCTCGTCCTGTGCTGCGGACGCACCGAAGAAGACATCGCTCGACGCGCCGCCGCCATCGGCCGTGAGGTATCGGAGTTACGCGAGAACGGTGCCGCGGGCAGCCCCGCCGAACTGGTCGACAAGATCGGCAGCTTCGGAGCCGTCGGAGCCACCCGGGTGTACCTGCAGACCATGGATCTCAGCGATCTCGATCACCTCGAACTCGTCGCCTCCGAGGTTCTCCCGCAGCTCTGACCCCCAGAAACCGGCCGCCCGAGTCCACTCAACGTGACATTGACCCCCGAAAAGGCCACCAAATGTCACATCGAGTACCCAGGGGGCCTCGGTCAGGCGGCGGATCGAGCACGTAGGCGTGCGTAGGTCGAGCTGATATGTCGAGCCGCGGGCAGTTCGATCCAGCGGTACATGATTTCGGCGAGTGCGGCTGTGCCGGCGAGGAAGGCCAGCACGGCGACGCTGGGGCCCAGGTGCGGCTCGACGGTGGCGTAGATGCGGTACAGCACGAGGGTGTGGATCAGATAGATCGCGTAGCTACGCGTGCCGATCCAGTGGACGACGGGCCAACGGGTGATGGGCCCGTCGTATCGGGCCAGGATCAGGACGATGCCGGTGATGACCAGCAGGGTCCACAGGTAGGTGTCGCCCATCCAGAAGGTGTGGACGTCGATGGAGAGTCGGATGACTTCGATCTGCGCGATGACACCGACGACCACCCATCGCCAGCCGACCAGCTTCGCCCAGCCGAGGTAGATGATCTGGCCGAGGAACAGGGTCGGTAGTACGCCCGCGACCTTCGTCAGGAACGGGATTGTGTAGGGCTGCGGCAGGTACAGGTTGTAGGCGATGACCACAGCGCACAATGCAGCTCCGACCAGCGGCACCACGATGGGCCGAGTACGCAGCGGCCCGCGCATGGCAACGCAGTAGATGTAGAACACGATTTGCACGACGAGCGTCCAGGTGACGCCGAGGACGGCAACTTCGGGTCGGAGAAAGAAGCCGCCGAGGAAAAAGCTGAGCACGGCCTCGCCGTTGGTGATTCCGGGTTGACCGCTGAACATCCCGTTGAGGCCGAGTTTGACGAGGATGACCGCCAGCGCGACGGCGAACCAGAGTGCAGGGACGAGGCGGGCGAGACGCGCGACCATGAAATCCCGACGCGAGTGCCGCATCGCCGATCGGGTGATCAGCAGGCCGGTGAGCAGCATGAACATACTGACACCGACGAAGGACAGGTGCAGGTTCAGTCCGGCGTCCTCGATCAGGACCGTGTTGACCACGTCGATCACCCACCAGCCACCGCCGATGTCGTCGATCAGATAGAACGAAATGTGTGAGTACAGGACTGCGAAAACAGCGATGACGCGGAGGAGGTCGGCACCGTTCATCTGAACTCGGGGCGCGGTGACCGGCTCCACGACGGCGGAGTCCTCGACCGTATTTCGGCTCGGTCGGTCCCCTTCCACACCCGCGAGTTTAGGTTCCGTTCAACTTCAGGACCAATCCAGACCCGCTCCGCAACTGTTTCGTGATATTCGGAGCGAATTCTCAGCCGCGAATTCCGTTGCCTTGTTCACGTGAATTTATTCCGAGAAAAGCATCTCGGTTACAACGGTTGCACAAGGGGTAGGAATGAGATTGGGTTGAACCCTACGAAAGATCCGAAGTAGGACGAACGTGCCCGCATCACGCGATGGGTACGGCGTCGTTAGAGAAGGGAACCACGTGTCCGAGTACACCTTGCCCGACCTTGATTTCGATTACTCCGCCCTCGAGCCGCACATCTCGGGCGAGATCAACGAGCTTCACCACTCCAAGCATCACGCCACCTACGTGGCAGGCGCGAACACCGCCCTCGAGAAGCTCGCCGCAGCACGCGAGAACGACGATCACGCTGCCATCTTCCTGCACGAGAAGAACCTCGCGTTCCACCTCGGTGGCCACGTGAACCACTCCATCTGGTGGAAGAACCTCTCGCCCAACGGTGGCGACAAGCCCGAGGGTGAGCTCGGTGCCGCGATCGACGACCAGTTCGGTTCGTTCGACAAGTTCCGCGCACAGTTCACCGCTGCCGCCAACGGCCTGCAGGGCTCCGGCTGGGCAGTGCTGGGTTACGACTCGCTGGGCAAGAAGCTCCTCACCTTCCAGCTCTACGATCAGCAGGCCAACGTGCCGCTGGGCATCATCCCGTTGCTCCAGGTCGACATGTGGGAGCACGCCTTCTACCTGCAGTACAAGAACGTCAAGGCCGACTACGTGAAGGCGTTCTGGAACGTCGTCAACTGGGCCGACGTCCAGGCTCGTTTCGAGGCCGCCACCTCGAAGACCCCGGGTCTGATCTTCCCGTAGGTTTCGAGATTGCCGTAAGTCGCGCAATCGCAGACAGGGCCACCGCATCCGTTGCGGTGGCCCTGTCTCGTTCGATAAGTCATGCGCTCCCGGCTGCGGGAACCGACCGAATCGACGTGACGCCGTGGTCGGGCGTCGCGAATGCTTCCGAGCGGCAGGTCGTCCTACGCGAGGTCTCGGGATCGGGCGTCACGTGTACCTGCACCGATCCCGACGCTGTCACCACGACGACATCGGACCCGCCGCTGGACGAGGTGACCTCGGCCGGGTGCACGTCGTCGATTCCGGTAAGGCCGTACTCGGTTCGTACTGCGTGTTCGGCGATCTGAGCGGCCGTGTCGTCGGTGCAGCGGCCCCGGTAGTTCTGCAGGGTGAGCTGCCCGCGGTCGTGACCGTCCACCACGGCCTGTGCGTTTGCCGGGTCGAGGTTGCCGTAGTAGCTGCCGTCCGGCAATGCCACCATGCCTGCTGCGTATCGGTCCCCGCCCAGATGCGTCGATTCCCATACCCGCCCATTCGGTCGATTCAGGGCAGCCGCTACCGGCCGACCGAGCACCGCGCAGCACGGGTCCTTCTTGCCGTGCGTGCAGACGAGGTACAGCCGCTGGTCGACGCGGATCCCGGTGCCGGGTGGGGTGCCTTCGGCGGCGGCTTCGAGCGGTAGTCGAAGTATTTGCTCGAGAGTGTCGATCGTGTACTGCTCCAGCCATGCACTGCGGCGACCCGAATGAACCAGGAACACCCGACGTGTATCGGTGGGTTCACGCCTGCCGTGAGTTTCTCGCACGAGTTGAGGGCGAACGCCGACGGCCTTGCAGCGCCGCGAGAGTTCGGTACCGATCCGGCCCAACGGACCCTCCGGATCCCACGGTTCGCGACCCCACGGGCCCCGATGTTCGATCAGTACCCAGCCTTCGGCCCTCGCTGCTGTTCCGCGGAGCGACTCGTTGCTCGCGCGCGCCACCGCAGCGCAGCCCACCCAGCGTTCGGATGCAGGCATATCAGTCTCCGATCTGCGACGCGGTGTCGATCAGAGCGCGGGCGGTCAGCACCTTGCCGAAGAGAAAATCCTTCGACGGCAGCTCGATCACCCGAGCACCGAGACCGGTGAAGAGCGGGTTCTGTCGTAGCTGTGCCACGGCATTCTCCGTCCCGGCGTCGGTCAGCAGGAGGATGTCGTCGGCCGCCAGTACATCGATCAATTCCGGACTGACGTCGAGGGTCTGCACCGCGTCCGAACCGCGGTCCTGCTGCGCGGGGGCTCGGTAGCCCAGATCGGCCAGAACCGAGTACGGGAACGATCCGTCCTGGGTCATGTATCGCAACGAGTCGGCTCGCACGCGCGCGACGGTCAACGTGCTGTTCTCGCCAGGTGCGCGCGCCGCGGATTCGTCGACCGCTCGGCGATAGTCCGCCAACAAGCCATCAGCGCTCTCGCCGAGCGGATCCTCTGTTTTTCACCGCAGCAGCGTATCGACCGCCGATCCGCCGTGGGGCGGCTACGTTTTTGGCTGGCACTCTCCCCATCTTGTGTGCCAGCCGTTTTCGGGTCATCCTTCTCCTTACCCAACGTCGTGTACCCGGCTTCTGCCTTGTACCTGTCTGGGAGGGATGCGCAATGGACGATCGAAATCTCATCGGTGTCTCGCCTTTTCACGCCGCCGGTCTGCTGCGCGGGTTCGTGATCTCCGGCCGTTGGCCGGACACCACCAAGGAGTGGGCCCAGTTTTTGGCGCTGGCCGTTCGGGTTGCGTCGATGCCGGGTCTGTTGGCGACGTCGACGGTGTTCGGGGTGCGGGAGGAGTTGCCCGAGGATCCCGAGCCGGGGACGGTCGGCCTGGTGGTGGCCGAGGGACCGGTGATCGGCGATTTCGCGTTGGCACCCGGACGATTCTCGGCCCATCAGCCGGCCGCGTTGCTGATGTTGCATCCACCGTCGGAGACGACGCCCTCACTTCCGGAGTGCGCGGGCGCTGCCTCCGGTTGTGTTCTGCTGCCGGGTCTTCCGCATCTCGGCCTCGATCACCGGGCTGCGTGGGTGGAGGCCGAATCCGACGGCACCGTGACATCGATGGTCAGTCGGGTCGGCCTCGATCCGATCAGCGATCCCGACACCGCAGTTTTGGCAATGCTCCTCGCCTCCTGACCGCTCCCCGCACACGATTTTTCGGGTGCCCAAACTTATTGGCGCATTGGACAATTCGCGAAACGGCACTTAGAGTCGTCTACAGCGAAGGGGAGTAGCCCCCAATCAACGTGTCGACATACTGGTCGTAAAACTGCGACCCGGCACCTGAACCGGTTCTTCCGGTGGGCGAGACCTTCGGTCCGTTCGACGACCGAGGAGTCTGCTGTGCTGTCCGCATTGTTGTTGAGTTTCGCTGTCATTTTCGTGGCCGAGTTGGGTGACAAATCCCAGCTCATGGCCATGACATTCGCTCTGCGCTACAAGTGGTACGTCGTCATCGGCGGCATCACGGTCGCCACCACGATCGTGCACCTCGTGTCCGTCGCGGTCGGCCACTTCCTCGGCGTGTCGATCCCCACCGAGGCCATATCGATCGTCGGCGGCATCGCATTCGTCATCTTCGGACTCTGGACGCTGCGCGGCGACTCGTTGTCCGACGACGAAGGCGCGAAGGCCTCCCGCGTCACCAAGTCCGCCTTCCTGGCGATCGCTTCGGCGTTCTTCCTCGCCGAGCTGGGCGACAAGACGATGCTGGCGACCGTCACTCTCGCTGCCGACAACGACTGGGTCGGCGTCTGGATCGGCTCGACGATCGGCATGGTCGCGGCCGATGCGCTTGCCATTGTCGTCGGTGCGGTTCTCGGAAAGCACTTGCCGGAGCGCATGATTCAGTACGGCGCTGCAATCCTGTTCTTCGTCTTCGGTGCCGTCCTGTTCTTCGAGGGCCTCATGCCGGGCACATCCGCGCCGTACATCGCAGCGGGAGTGGTCGTGGCGATCTCCGCCGTCATCGTCGCGGTGCTTCGCGCCAAGGCGTCCCGCACCGAGTCCTCCAGCTCCGACGGGTCGCACGAGATCGAGCAGCAGACCACCACCGAAGACGCCTGACCTTGGTTTACACTCCTCCCTCGGAGGGGTGAATGGACGACGAGCAGCAGGTGGCCGGAGCCGACGCGGCGCACCGTTCGACGGATCGACTGATCAGAATTTTCGGCCGTTTTGTCGGTACCGGCTATCTGGTCTATCTGCTGCTGTTGATTCCCGACATCGGGCGCAGTAGCGAAGCAGTTCCCGGTTGGTGGACCCCGGTCACCGTGGTGGTCGTGTTCGGCAGCGGTTTCGCGTTCGGAGCCTCCACCTTTCATCCGAGCATCACTGCCATCAGGATCGCCGGTTCGGTTGCGGCGTCGGCATTCCCGATCATGGCCCTGCTGTGGTGGGCCGCCTGGGACGGCACCGCCTTCGATCAGGCCGGGACATTTCTCGCGGCGTTCCCCGGCCTTGCGGCGCTCGCCGCTGCCACAGTGTGGCGTCCCGTTCCGGCGTTCGTCCACATGACCGTCAGCGTTGTTATCGTCCAACTCACCAATCAGGCTCTGCGAGAACCGTTCCCGCGCAGCAACATCGTTGCGGAGATCTTCTTCGCGATGATGTTCTGCACGGTGTTCGTGGCGGCCACACTCGCCGCGGTACGCACCGGACGCATTCTCGATGCCACCATCTCCGAAGCACACAGCGACGCGGCACGGGCGGCGGCGGCCTCCGCGCGCGAAGTCGAGCGTGAGCGGTTCGACGCGCTGATCCACGACGAGGTCATGTCCTCGCTGCTCGCCGTCGCGCGCCATGGCCGCACCCCGAGTCTGGCCCGCCAGGCCCGGTCGGCACTCGCCCATCTGGACGATCTGACCACCGGTACCGTCTCCGACAATTTCTCAGCCGACGAGGCTCTCGCTCAGCTTCGTTCCGCCGCAACGACGGTCGACGAGTCGATCGAATTCACCGTACAGGCGGAAGAGCCCGAACGATCGGAGGACTACCCGGCCGACGTCGTCAGATCCGTCGCTGCAGCTCTCGCTGAAGCACTGCGCAACAGCCGAATTCACGCACCGGCGTCGAACCGATCGGTCACTGCCCGCGTGGGCCCGTCGTCTCTGCAGGTCACCGTTCGTGACGACGGTGCGGGCTTCGATCGGCGCTCGGTGCCGCCCCACCGACTGGGCGTCGCCGTCAGCATAGAGGGCAGGATGCGTCAGCTCGACGGCGGATCGGCCGACATCGAGTCCTCCAGCGCCGGCACCATCGTGCGGTTGGGTTGGAAAGGATGAACGGCCAGGACATCCGCGACCTGCTGTCGATGAAGTCGACGGCCGCGTATGCCGTCGCAGTGTTCTTCGTTCTCGCGTGTGCCGTGTGCGCCGGCGCAACGCTCGACGGGGTCTCGCCGGTGTGGCCACCGTTCGCGGCGGTTCTCGTGTTCGCGGGAGCCGTCACCCTGTTGCTCGGCGCTTCGGGCGATCCATTGGGGGTTCGCTCGACAGCATTGCTCACCGTATCGGGTCCGGTCGCCGCGACGTCGGTCTTCGCGGTGCTACCGGTACCACTGACCGGAAGCCTGCAGACCTGGCCGTTGGGCATGTCCGTGGTGATCTACACCTTCATGTGCGTCCGCGGCCGGACACCGGCCGCGTGGCTCGGGTTGGTGCTGACCATGGCCGTCGCCATCGGGTGGGCGGCCGTGACGGGCCAGGGCGTGCTGTACGGGCTCTCGTTCAGCGCCATCAACGTCGCTCCGCTGTTGATGGCCACATTCTTCGCCTTCACCATCCGCCCCTTGGCCGCAGCAATCTTCGAGTTGCGCACGCAGTCCACGGTGCGTATCGCATCCCGAGCCGCCGCGGCTGCCGTCCTCGAGGAGCGAGACGCGCGTCTGGCCAGTCTCGACGCATTGGCCCGGCCGCTGCTTCAGCGCATTGCCGACGGCCCCGATCCCACCGACGAGGAAGTGCTCGCGTGCGTCTTGCTCGAAGCGGAGCTGCGAGACTCCCTGCGCGCCCGCGGCCTGGTGCGACCGGACCTCGCTCGCGCCGCGAGATCCGCCCGGGCCCGAGGGGTCGAAGTGATGATGCTCGACGACCGAGCCCCGGCCACGCTGAACGACGACGCACGCGACCGCATCGTGGCCGCCGCGTCGAACAGCCTGGACGGTGCCCACGCCGGGTCCGTCACGGTCCGGCTCCTCCCTCCCGGACGCCCGGTCGCGGCCACCGTTCTGCTCGACGACCTCGGCGACAGCGCACGGCGAATCGAGTACGACGACACCGGTCGAATCAGTAGCTGAACGCCGGGTTTGGGCCGAGACCGTCGTGGTTACCCTGCGGCGGACCAGTAGGTCTGTACAGCCGCTGCCGGTGAATGGAGCCCCGCCATGCCTCTCGATCGTCGATCGTTCCTGATCGGATCCGGTGCCGCCGCCGTGCCGCTGCTGCTGGCGGGGTGCGGCTTCGTCAAGTCCAGCCCGTCGCAGCAGGCCGAGGGCACACTGACGTTCACGACGTGGGGCACCGATGCCGAGTTGGCCGGCTTCCGTGCCTCGATCAGCGCATTCGAGGCGGCAAATCCCGGGTCGACGATCACCCTCAACGCGGTGCCGTACGAGCAGATGTTCACCAACATCGACGCCCAGCTGCAGGCGGGCAACCCACCCGACATCTTCCGCGTTCCGTATTACACGTTCGGCGCATACGCCGGCCGAGGCCAACTGCTGGATCTGTCGCCGCTGTTGGCGTCGGACACACGGGATCAGTTCACACCGACAGCGTGGGCCGCAGTGCAGAACGGCGGAATCCCCTACGGCCTGCCGCACCACACCGATACCTCGGCAATTCTGGTGAACCGAAACCTGTTGTCGCAGGCTGGTATCGACTCGGTCCCAACCAATCTGGACGACGCCTGGACGTGGGAGGAGTTGGCGTCGATCGGCGATCGACTGCGTTCATCGCTGCCGACCGACAAGTATCCGTGGGCCTACAACTGGCAGGGCAATGGTGTCACCCGTTGGCTGAGTCTGCTGTTCCAGGCCGGTGGATCCTTCCTGGCCGAGGATCAGAAGACTCCACTGATCGACTCCGACGAGGCGCGCCGGGCCGTCGAATTCTCGTCGTCCTTCTTCTCGAAGGGCTACGTGCCGGCCAACAACACCATCGCGTCGTCGAGTTACGCGAGCGAGGCGTGGTTCTCTCAGTCGGTGGCCATGGTGTGGTCGGGTGCGTTCCAATTGCCCGACGCCGATGCCACGGCCAGCTTCGATTGGACGGCCACCTATGCACCGCGAGATCGCCGGGGCGGCGGCGACTTCGGCGGCAACGCACTCGTCGCCACGTCGCAGACCTCGCAGCCCGAGTTCGCGGCGTCGTTCCTCGAGTTCGTCACCCAGCAGGAGCAGATGCGCAACTTCTGCAAGGCCGCCTCGCTGCTGCCCACGCGCACCGACCTTCTCAACTCCGACCTCGAATTCGACATCCGGTCGGAGCTGGCCCCGATCTTCGCGGCGCAAGCGACCACCGTGCAGCCGCAGGACGCAGCGCAGGTGGCCTCGCCGTCGATGTCGGGAATCATCCCGGTGCTGAAGGAGCAACTCGATCTCGCGTTCGCAGGCTCGCAGGACGCCGCTGCCACCGTGTCGGCATTGCAGACCGGAATCGCCGGGGTCACCGGCGCATGACGGCCACACCGAACCTCACACCCAAGCGGGCAGGTGCGCGCAAAGAAGCGTTCGCGGCCGCCGGATTCCTGGCCCCCAGCTACGCACTGTTGGCCGTGTTCGTCCTCGTTCCTCTCGTCGCCGCGTTCGTGGTCAGCCTGCAGCAGACGGACGGATTCGGTGCCGGAGAGTTCGTCGGAGCGGCCAATTACGCACGTCTGGTGGAGGATCCACTGTTCTGGCGGGCGCTGATCAATACGCTGGTGTTCACCGCGTTGGTCACTCCGCTGTCGATGCTGTTCGGCCTGATCGCTGCGGTACTGCTCAATTCCGCGTTACCTGCGCGGCCGTTGTGGCGCTCACTGGTGATCCTGCCGATGGCCGTCTCGGGCGTGGCGACCGGACTGATCGGCATTCTGGTGTTCGACCAGAACTCGGGCGTGCTCAACAATCTGATCGAATTCCTCGGGCTGCCCGCTATCGATTGGCAGTCCTCGCCCGGACCGGCTTTCGCGTCGATCGTCATCGCCACGGTGTGGTGGCGCACCGGGTTGAACATGCTGATCTACTTGGCCGGCCTCCAAGGCCTCGGTCCCGATCTGTACGAGGCGGCCAGGCTCGACGGCGCGAACGCGTTCCAACGCTTCCGGAACGTGACGGTGCCGCTGCTGGGGCCGACGTCGTTCTTCCTACTGGTGCTCAACGTCATCTACTCGTTCCAGGTGTTCGATCTCGTCTTCGTCCTCACCGGCGGTGGACCAGGTGGGGCGACGTCGGTGCTGGTCACGTACGCCTACGAGACGGGCTTCGTCACCCGCGATCAGGGTTACGCCGCGTCGATCGGCATGGTGCTGTTCCTGTTCGCCCTCACCTTCGCCGCCGCGCAGTGGCGCGCGAGCCGAACGAAGGATCTGGTCGAATGAGCGGGCCGAGGAACGCGTCCGCTCGCCGGGCAATGGTGCTGCGCACCGTGATCATCGCCGTCATCGGTCTGATCACCGTGGCGCCGCTGTATTGGATGCTCGCCGTGGCATTCTCGACTCGCGGCGAGTTGCTGGGCGGGGGCGAGCTACGGTTGTGGCCACGCCAGGTGACGTGGGAGAACGTCACCCGCGTGTTCGATTCGTTCCCGGTCGCGACGTGGCTCGGCAACTCGATCGCCATTGCCGTCGTGGTCACGATCATCACCGTGGTCACGAGCCTGCTCGCGGGATATGCGTTCGCGCACTTGAATTTCCGATTCTCCACGCCGTTGTTCTTCGTTGCGCTGGCCACCTTGGTGCTGCCGGTGCAGGTGATCATGGTGGCGCTGTTCCGCATCGTCGTGGGGCTCGGCCTGTACGGCACGTACTGGGCGGTGATCCTGCCGAGTTCGGCGTCGGCGTTCGGCCTGTTCCTCGCGCGCCAGTTCATGCTCGGCATTCCGCGTGAGCTGCTCGAAGCGGCGCGTCTCGACGGTGCGGGGCACTGGCAGATCTTCCGGCGCGTCGTGCTGCCCCTGTCGGGTCCCTTGATCGCCGTACTCGCCTTCATGAGCCTGCTGCAGTCGTGGAACGACTTCGCGTGGCCGCTGATCGCCCTGCGGGAGAACGAGCTGTTCACGCTGCCGATCGGCCTGCTGTACCTGCAGGGTCAGGCGAACAGCGACTACGGTGCCACGATGGCATTCGCGCTGATCAACGTCGTACCGATGGCGCTGCTGTTCCTGTTCTTCCAGAAGTACTTCATCGCCGGATTCGCGCGCAGCGGGATCAAGTAGGTCCCCTTCAGGGCGCCTGAGGGTGGGTGAGGTGCCCCGCCGGTTATGGTGCAAGCGACTACGAGGTCGCAGCCTGTGCCGTGGCCCGCCACCGTGAGCGAAGAGGATCGTACGACGTGGAGATTTCAGGAACAGCAGCACTTGTCACCGGTGGGGCGTCCGGCCTCGGAGCCGCAACGGCCGCTCGTCTGGCCGCCGCGGGAGTGACCGTATTCGGCCTCGACCTGCCGCAGTCGATCGAGCGCGCCGGAGACAGCGTCCCGGCCGGGGTGACTCTGCTGCCCGCGGACGTCACCAGCGAGGCCGAGGTCGAGGCCGCACTGGACACCATCGTCGAATCCGGTGTGCCCCTGCGCATCGTCGTCAACTGCGCGGGCGTGGGCTGGGCGGGTCGCATCCTGTCCAAGAAGGGACCGCACGATCTCGAGCTGTTCCGCACCGTCATCACCATCAACCTGCTCGGTACGTTCAACGTGATGCGGCTGGCCGCGAACCGGATGCAGTCGCAGTCGACCGTGGACGACGCAGGCCAGCGCGGCGTCGTCATCAACACCGCATCGGTGGCCGCATTCGAGGGTCAGATCGGCCAGATCGCCTACACCGCCTCCAAGGGCGGCGTGCACGCGATGACCATCACCGCGGCCCGCGACCTGGCCCAGGTCGGCATCCGCGTCAACACCATCGCCCCCGGCATCGTCGACACTCCGATGCTCGCCGGCGTCACCGAGGAATACCGTCAGGGCCTCGAGGCGTCGGTGCCGTTCCCCTCTCGCCTGGCTCAGCCCAGCGAGTACGCCCAGCTCGTCCAGATGATCGCCGAGCATGACTACCTCAACGGAGAGACCATCCGCATGGACGGCGCTATCCGCATGGCTCCGCGCTAGACAGCCGTCGCGTGACCCCGCTTCTCCGAGGCGGGGTCACGCACGAGCGCGCAGGTCCGCCACGGTCGGGATCTCCTTCTCGGCGCGGTCGGTCATCCACTCGCGCAACACTTTTGTTGCCAGCACGTCGTCCTCGTTGTACACGAGCAGCCGGTTGCGCTGGGTATGGTCGGGATCAGCGTCGTAGCCGACGGCCTCGCGGTACCAGCCCATCGACGCCTCCCCACCGGCCTCGTCGTCGCGCCACGCGAAACCGGCCACCGGGGCAATCTTCTTGAGCCCCTTGCCGTTCGGGCAGATGAACTGGTCACTGACGGCCTGGTAGACGTCCACCCACTGCTCGCTGTCGATGAACTCGCGAATCTGCGCCTCGGTGGGAACCCCGGGGACGTCGGCGAATCGACGAGCGGAATCGAGCAACCACTTGTCCTCGGCCTGACGCGAATAGCAGTACGCCGCAAAAGTTTTGCCGCGGGCGGCCGCGTCGGCCCTGACCTCCATCAACCAGTTCCAGAACACCGCGAACGAGCGCCCCTCGTCGAGGGTCGGCAGCGGATCCCACGTGACGAAACCCCGGTATATCGGCGGCGGCCCACCCGCCTCGGTGAGCAACGTGCCCCACAGGTAGGCGCCGTGTTCCTGGTAGCTCTCCATATCGACGTCCACCTCGACGTCGGCGCGGTGGACCGAGACGGTCTCGGAGCGCCGGAGCAGAGGGACGTCGGCTCGCCAGGCCAGCGCCGCGGACACCGCGTCGTCGAAGTTTCCGAACGGCCACTCCTCGGGAGCCGGACCGGTCCACTGCGCCAACTCGTCGATGGTGCGCACACCCGCAGCGCGGAGCACGTCCGCCCGAGAACCCGACGCGACGAGTGAGACGTCACGAACGGCTTCGAGCTGCGGCTTGCAGTCGAACCACCATGCACACGAACGACATTCACTCACCTGCGAGGGAACGGTGAACGCGCTGCCACGGGCCACGGCGAGCCGGTCTGCGAAGCGGGTGTCGTATTCACCGAGCACCGTCGTCAGATCGTGAACCAGCATGCAGTCGCCGCGATAGCCCACTGCGCCGCCGACGGGCGAGGACGCTTCCAGTCCCTCGTGCACCAGCATGCGGTAGAGGTGGGCGAGCCGAAGCTGGTCACGCAACTGACTGCGCACCTTCCGGGTCTCGTCGACGGCCGGGGACCAGTGCGTCAGCGAGGTCGTTCGAGCGCCGCGCCCCGGATCGGTGACCTTGTGGTTGACGACGATCACCGGGATGTACCCGCCCGCCGCGTCGCGCACCAGAAGTTCGCTACGTCCACGCCGACCGGTGTCGCGCTCGAGAGGCAGCACGGCGTTCCAGATTCGCTCGACTCCGGCCCGGCAAGCCGCGACAGTGGCCTCGGCCGCGGCACGGGCCGTCGGCTCGTCGATTTCGGTCCACTCCATCGGATCTGCCACGGCCAGCTGCATACGGATGTTCTCGCGGTGCGCCTGCGCTGCTTCCCGGCGCTGGCGGACGCCGGGATTCTCGGGTTCGCCGCGCAGTAACGATCCGTAGGCGGTATCGAGATAGAGCCGATGACGGCAGCGCGTCAACGATCCGGCGTCGAGCAGCACGGGAGATGACAGCTCGAGAGATGACACCGAGGCACCTCGTTGACCGTTCACACTCCAAGACACTAGGTCAG
The DNA here is from genome assembly GCF_002258645.1 of Rhodococcus sp. 15-649-2-2. Lineage (NCBI taxonomy): Bacteria > Bacillati > Actinomycetota > Actinomycetes > Mycobacteriales > Nocardiaceae > Rhodococcus > Rhodococcus sp. 15-649-2-2. The sequence continues at coordinate 10,711 of NZ_NPFM01000017.1, read as the reverse complement.
CCCTCCGACAGCCATCGCAGATCAGCGCCCGATAGGCTGTGTGGAACGCACCGTTTCCGCCGAGCAGTACATGTCAGGAGCCTTGTCGATGGGTTTGTTCCGTAAGCGTAAGGGTCGTGCCACTCGCAAGGCAGAGGCCAAGGCTCTCAAGCACAAGGCCACTCTGGAAGCGAAGCTCGGCGCGAAGAACGAGCGCAAGCAGTTGAAGTCGATCGCCAAGGCGCAGAGCAAGCTCAGCGCGGTGGAGGCGAAGTCGCAGAAGAATGTCGAGAAGGCGCAGGTGTCGGCTCTGCGGGCGCAGCAGAAGGCTGCCGCTCAGGGCACGCTCAACGTGGCGCAGATCCGTAAGTACCTCGGCATCGCTCGACTGTTGCTTCCGGTGCTCGCTCCGATTGCCTACCGCGCGGCCACCGTCGTCCGGGGGCAGCTGGACAGCCGCAAGGCGCAGCAGATGGGTATCGCGCCGGATCAGCTCAGCGAGTACACCGGCCACGGCGGCAAGCTCAGTGCCCGCATCGCCGGGGCCGAGAAGTCGCTGAGCACCATCGGTGCGCGTCATTCCGATCCCGAGACCAAGAGTTTCGGTGCCGCGATCAGCGAGCGCCTGGACGATCTGACGACCGCTGTGCGTGCATCCGAGCAGATGCCGCCCGCTCGTCGCAAGACCGCCCACGCGGCCATCTCCGCGGAGCTCGACGGCATCGAAGCCGATCTGCTGGCCCGCCTCGGCGTGCGCTGACCCCTGAACAACCGATGACCGACGCCTCCGCCGCACCACTGCGCGGCGGAGCTGTCGGTAGCGTCACCGCGGCGCTCGCAGTGGCCGCGCACGGCATGGCCGGCGGCGGTTGGCCCGACGGAGCCGCTCTGACTCTGCTTGTCGTCGTCAGCATCGGCGTCGGGGCCATGACGGCAGTACCGAGACGGTCGACGGTACTGCTCCCGGCCTTGATGGGCGGCCAACTTCTCGCCCACATCGCGCTGAGCCTGAGCGACATGTCGGGCATGCTGCACAGCCACTCGTTACTCCCCAGCACAGCGATGATTGCCTTCCACGCGGCCGCGTCCGTGGTCGCCGCGCTGTTGATCGCCGCCGCCGAACGCCTCTACGGACCGATCACATCCATCGTCCGCGCCGTTCTCGCGCTCCTCACTCCCCTGCCCGACGGTTCCGCCGTCGGTCGCGTCCGATTCTCCGTTGCGTTGCCGTCGATACACGGCACCGCGCTGGACTGGGCCATTTCTCGTCGCGGGCCCCCGATGTCGATCTACTCGTTCCGCGGGCTCCACTCGCGGTCGTCGTACTGACCGACATCCCATTCCGCACTTCTCCACACAGAAATGACCCAATACCCATGAAGAGCTCTCTTTCCCGTGCCCTGTTCGTTTCCGGGGCCACCGTCAGCGCGTTGCTGATAGGCGCAGGCGCGGCATCGGCACACGTCGTCGTCTCTGCTCCCGACGCCGAGCAGGGCGGCTACTCGGTGCTGACGTTCCGTGTTCCCACCGAGTCCGACACCGCCTCGACCAGTTCGGTCAAGGTCGCCCTGCCTGGCCTCAATTCTGCTCGTACGCAGCCCATTCCGGGCTGGACGTCCACCGTCGAGAAGGACTCGGCCGATCTCGCGGTGTCGGTGACGTGGACGGCGAACCCCGGTGCCGAGGTCGGCCCGGGCCAGTTCCAGCAGTTCTTGCTGTCGGCGGGCCCACTGCCCGAGGAGGAGACCGTCTCCTTCCCCGCCACGCAGACCTACACCGACGGTGAGGTCGTCGAGTGGAACGAGCCCATGGCACAGGACGGCAGCGAGCCCGAACTGCCCGCTCCCACTCTGACTCTCGCCGCGGCCAGCGGCGAGGCGCACGGTGGCATGCAGTCGGCGACCACCGAGACCGCCGAGGCATCGTCGGAGGCGTCGACTTCCGACAACACCGCTCGCTGGCTCGCCGGCGTCGGACTGGTGCTCGGAGCCGTCGGCGCAGGCCTCGGCATCGGCGCAACGATCCGGGCCCGGCGCTCGTGAGGGCGCTGGCCTTTTCTGCGAAGGCACTGGTTTTTCCTGCGAAAGCACTGGTCGTAGCGCTGCTGACGTTGCTGATCGCCGCCCCCATCGCGTCGGCGCACTCGCAGGTCACCGGGTACAGCCCGGCCGACGGCTCCTCTCTCGACGCGTCTCCGGCCACGGCCTCGGTGACGTTCAACGAGGTACCGCAGTCGCAGTTCGCCACGCTCAACGTCGTCGGACCCGACGGCAACATCTGGTCGAAGGGCGACGCCCGCATCGAGGGCCAGAGTGTCGTCGTCGATGTCGGCGAGCTGGGACCGACCGGCGAATACACCCTCGCCTATCGCATCACCTCGGCCGACGGTCATCCGGTGAGCGGCACTGCGACGTTCACGCTGACTCAGGAGGGTTCGGGAACGCCCGGGGCACCGGCCGACGCGTCGGGCACCTCGGACGAGTCCGAGGGCGGGTTCCTCGGCGGCTACGGGCACATCGTGTTGATCGTGGTTGCGGTTCTGGCCTTCGCAGGGGCACTGGGATTCGCCCTGCGTAAGCCGAAGACCAAGAAGTAGGACCGGCGTGGCTGCGGTGAGCGAGAGAAGCGTTCGGCTCGTGCTCGCCGCCGCAGCCGCGTCGTTGCTGGGGGTGGCGGCCGCCTTCGTACTCGCGTACCCCACCTTCCCCGGCGGGTCGTCGTGGCTGCGGGTGGTTGCGGTGGCCTCGGGTTCGGTGGTGTTGGGGTTCGGCGTTCTCGCTGTCATGGACGGCAATTCCGATTCCGGACGCCCCGCCGTCGACCCGCTGGTGATGTGGCGAGCGATCGGATTCCTGTCGGGGCTGTGGGCGGTGGCCGAGTTCGTTCTGCTCATCGCGGCCGCTGCCGATTCTGCCGGTCGCACTCCGTTGACGTTGTCGCCGAGCGCATTCACCTCGTTCGCGACCGAGATCTCGGTTGGTCGACTGGGGACGGCAACGGTACTTCTTGCGCTTGCCCTGTGCGCCATCGGAGTGGCCGGCTATCGACGCGAGGCAGACTGGTCTCCGATTCCGGTGATCGTGTTGGCGTCCCTCGCCCTTGTCGCGCGCCCGATCACCGGCCACATGTCACAGTTTGCGTTCGGCTCCATTGCCGTTGCGGTGCATGTGTTGTTTGCATCGGTGTGGCTCGGCGTTCTCGGTGCGATGGCGCTGAGTCTGCGGAGCAAGTCCGCCTGGGCGACGCTGCTGCCGGTCTACTCCAGGATCGCCTTCTGGTGCGTACTCGCAGTCGCCGGCACCGGCGTGCTGGACGCGGTCCTCAAGCTGGACAACATCGCCGCAGCGGTCGAGACCGGTTACGGCCGAATCGTTCTCGCCAAGGTTCTGATCACCGTGATTCTCGTCGCGGTGGCCCACCGAATCCGCCGGACGTGGTTGCCCAGCGCCGCCGCGCACCGATCCACCGTGGAGTACTCGCTGGGCCGCGCAGCCTCGCACGTGTGTCTACTGGCGGTGGCGTTCGGCCTGGCGGCAGCGCTGGCAACCACGGCGTGAGGCAGGAGTGGAGCCTGCGGAATGACCGAATAGGCAGGAGTGGAGCCTGCGGAATGACCGGACAGGTCAGTCTGTCGGGGGTCTGTACTAGCCTGGGTGCATGCCGAAGTTGACAGTGGTGCCGGGTGGTTCTTCGGCGTCTTCGGTCGACGGTATCCCCACGGTCGCGGAGTTCTTCGCCGGCATCGGTCTCGTCCGAATGGGCTTGGAGCAGGCCGGTTTCGAGGTGCGCTGGGCCAACGACATCGAGCGTGACAAGCACCAGATGTATCGCCAGCACTTCGGTGACGATGCGGGCCATTTTCAGCTCGGCGATGTCGCTGCCACTCGCGGTCACGATCTGCCCGAAGGCTTGTCGTTGGCGTGGGCATCGTTTCCGTGCACCGATCTGTCGCTGGCCGGTGGCCGGGCCGGTCTCGCGGGCAAGAACTCGTCGACCTTCCGGCATTTCACCCGGGTGCTGGGTGAACTCGGTGCCGCGCGCCCGAAGGTGGTCGCGCTCGAGAATGTCGTCGGCCTGGCCACCAGTCACGGCGGAGACGATCTGGCCGCAGCGGTCCGGGAGCTCAACGAACTGGGTTACTCGGTGGATGTGTTGACCATCGATGCTCGACGCTTCGTCCCGCAGTCGCGTCCACGCCTGTTCTTGATCGGTGCGCAGAATCCCCCCGAGGATGCCCGCGATCCCAACAGCGAGCTACGACCCGATTGGCTCCAGGCGGTGTACGGCGATTCGACGTTGCTGACGCATCGAGCACCGCTACCGAGTCCACCCATTCCGTTGACCAGCGGTCTCGGTGACGTGGTCGAGCGTATGGACTACCGAGACTCGCGGTGGTGGGATGCAGCCCGTACCGCGGCGTTCGTGCAGTCCTTGTCGCCGATTCAGTTGCAGCGCATCGAGATTCTGAAGAAGGCCCGCAAGGTCAGCTACCGCACCGCCTACCGTCGCACTCGTAACGGCGTCGCGGTGTGGGAGGCTCGACCCGACGACATCTCCGGGTGCCTCCGTACCGCCCGCGGCGGTTCGTCGAAGCAGGCCGTCGTCAAGATGGGGAACGGCCGCTTGCAGGTGCGTTGGATGACGCCGGTGGAGTACGCCCGGCTGATGGGTGCCGGTGGCTACACGCTCGATGGTCTGCGAAACAATCAGGCGCTCTTCGGTTTCGGCGACGCAGTGTGTGTTCCCGTGGTCGCGTGGCTCGCCGAGCACTACCTGATGCCGCTCGTCACCGGATCTCTCGTCAATTCGACGGCCCTGAATTCTGCTGCGGCACATGTCCAGTCACGGTAAGTCCTCACTGCGGGCGTCGGCCGTCGCGCCGCGAAAGAGCACCCTGCCGGCGGACGACGTGCAGTCCTTTCGCACAGCGCTACGAGAAGTGCTGAGCGAAAAGGACGATCAGGGGCGAGTGTGGTCGGCAGCCAAGTGGGGCGTGTACGCGTTCTACGATTACGACGGCGAACCGATCTATGTGGGACAGACCAAAGAGAAGCTCAGTGTCCGAGTGCAACGACATCTGACCAACCAGCGAACCGACGCCGTCGCGATGCGGGTGCTCGACGTGTTCGAGGTCGCGGAGATCGAGATCTGGCCACTGTGGCAGTACGAGGATCTCAAGAAGTCCGATGGCGCAGAGCACTTCCGGGCTGCCGAGCGCGATCTCAATGCCCACGAGTACACGGCCTACCTCGAGGCCATCGACAAATCGCGACACAAAGCAATCCTCAACGAGAAGATCCCGCCGGTCTCGCAGCCCATCGCGCTGCCCGCATCGCTGCGCCGGTCGTTGATCTCCGAACAGACGCGTCGCGAGCGCGGGCACCCCGACATCCGTATCGCGCGCCGCGCCGAGACAATCTCACGCTTGGCCGCCGTCACTCGTGAACGGGGAGAGGTGTCCGAGGGCCTGCGACGCGTCCTCGTCGTGCAGGCGGTGCGGCTGGCGTACCTGTCGGCCGAGCGACTCGCCTTCGTCGAGGGGCATCCGATCCCCGATCCCGCAGCCATCGACGTCACCGCGCTGGTGGGCTCGGTGCTGCACGAGCGTAGCGACCCTGACGACTCCGAGGACACAGTAGAGATAGAGGGCAGCACCGAACCCGACGGCGAGCTGGACCTGTTCAGCGAATACTGACGAAAGTAGGCTCACCCTGTGCCGCTTCCCCCTCACGTTGCCGATCTCACCAGCATCGATCTGTTGCTGTCGGTGGCCGAGCTCGGCAGTATCGGGCGAGCGGGTCGAGCTCACGGCATGTCGCAGCCGGCGGCAAGTTCCCGTATCCGTGCGCTGGAGCGTCGTGTCGGCGCGCCCTTACTGAAACGAGGCGCACGCGGAACGGTGCTGACCGAGTTCGGCGAGCTCGTCGCAAGTTGGGCAGCGCCGGTCGTGCGGTCGGCAGAAGACTTGGCGACGGCGATCGCCGCGCTGCATGCCGAACGCATCGGCCACGTGCAGATCGCCGCGAGTCAGACTGTCGCGGAGTATCTTCTGCCACGCTGGCTGGTCACGCTGCATGCGCATCTCCCGCACATCGTGCCGACGCTGAGTTCGGGCAATTCCACGGTGGTCGCCGAGAAGGTGCTGGCAGGTAGCGCAGACATCGGTTTCATCGAAAGTCCCGAAATACCTGCAGGTCTCGACCATCGGACCATGGCAACCGACGAATTGGTGCTCGTGGTCCCACCGGAACACCCGTGGGTCAGCACCTCGCCCACCGCCTCTGAAATCGTCGCCACCGCACTCGTCGCGCGAGAGACGGGCTCGGGCACGCGCTCGGCCTACGAAAATGCCTTGGCCACAGCGGGACTCGGGGAACCAACGGCTCCGCTCCTCGAGGTCTCCTCGACGACGGCTATCAAATCGGCGGTCGGCGCAGGAATCGGCGGAGCCGTTCTGAGCTCACTGGCCGTCGCCCCCGAGCTGGCCGCCGGAACCCTGATCCAGGTGCCGATTCCAGGGCTGACTCTGCGTCGTGAGTTGAGGGCCATCTGGCCATCCGGTCGTATCCCGACCGGTCCGGCCGCAGAGTTGCTGGCTGTGGCGGCGAAGACACAGCCATAACCCCACGTTATGACCGGTGAACAAACCGGCGCCTACCGAGCGGGCACGGCGCCGCGCAGGCTGAAGACATGACCGTGACCGTCCCCGCCCCGATCTCGACCGAGACCGATTCGCACCGCCGAACCTTCGAGCACATCACCCCCAACTGGTTCGCCGCGGTGATGGGGACCGGCATCGTCGCCACCGCAGCCGCAACGTTGCCGGTGCAGTTCCCGGCTCTACACGTCTTCGCGGTCGCTGTCTGGGTCTGTGCCACTGCGGCGCTGGTCGTCATCGGCACAGCCTTCGCACTGCACTGGATCGGGCATCGCGACCGGGCCGTCGAGTACGCACGACATCCGGTGATGGTGCAGTTCTACGGAGCCCCGCCCATGGCACTGCTGACCGTCGGTGCAGGCGCCGGTCTCCTCGGAGCCGATGTGCTCGGCCCCTCGGCGTCGACCGCACTGTTCGCCATCCTGTGGATCACGGGAACGCTCGCGGGTCTGTTCACCAGCGTCGCTGTTCCGTATCGAATGATCACCACGTCCGATCACCGCAACGTCGCCGCCCTGCCGGCCTGGCTGATGCCCGTCGTCCCGCCGATGGTGTCGGCGTCGACCGGGGCGTTGCTGCTTCCGCACCTGCCCGAGGGCCAGTGGCGGCTGGCTCTGTTGTGCGCCTGCTACGCGATGTTCGGGCTGTCGCTGATCGTCGGGATGATCACGCTGACGCTGATCTACGGACGTCTGGTGCACGGCGGTCTACCGCCCGTCGACGCGGCTCCCACCGTGTGGATCACGCTGGGACTGATCGGTCAATCGATTACTGCGGCAAACCTACTCGGCACCGATGCATCGATGGTGTTCACCGGTTCACAGGCGTCGATCGCCGTCGGACTACACGTGTTCGGCATCGGCTACGGGCTGATCATGGGCGGCTTCGGAGTGCTGATGTTCGCGCTCGCCGCCGCACTCACCGTGTACGCGGCGCGCAGAAACATGGGATTCTCGCTGACGTGGTGGTCGTTCACGTTTCCCATCGGCACCTGTGTCACCGGAGCGACTGCCCTGGGTAGTGCCCTCGATTTCGGTCTCGTTCACGCCCTCGCCGTTGTGCTGTATGCGGCACTGCTCGCAGCCTGGATCACCGTCGCCACCCGCACTGTTCGAGGTGTTCTACGAGGGAACCTGTTGCACCCCAACTGACCTCACATGTGGGCGAGCACGTTCACCACATTGCCGCCCGCATCGCGGAAGAAGAATCGGCGTACGCCCCACTCCTCGTTGGTGATCTCGTAGACGATTTCGAGGTCCGCGTCGACTGCGGCTCTATAGGCCGAGTCCACGTCGTCCACCTCGATCGACGCCGACGGGTTCACCGGTCCGGTGGGGTCGGTGGTGATCAGACTCAGTTGCGCCGAGCTGTCGCCGGCCGGAGCAAGCGTCGCGATCCAACCGTGGTTCATCACAACCTCCATACCCGTGACCTGTACATACGCATCCAGCGTCGCATCGAGATCGGTGACCGTGAGCAGGGGCATCGCGCGCACAACGTCCATGTTTGGACTGTATCGCTCCGAAAGCGTCCCCGCGGGGACGTTCTCGACGAGCATCTCGCACATGGGGGACGATGTTTCGATGCTGACGATCAAGGTGACTCTGGCCGACATCGAACCAGCGGTGTGGCGGCAGTTCACCATCAATTCCGACGCCACACTGCCCGAGCTACACGACGTCATCCAAGACGTCATGGGCTGGGAAGACCGACACCTGCACATGTTCTTCGTCGGCGACGATCCCTATCGAACCAGTCGACGCTACGAGATGAAGTCCGCGCTCGAGGAGTGGGACGACGGCACCGGGACGCTCGAGGACGGCGTTCGAGTGGACGAAGTCCTCGGTGCCGTCGGGGATCGTCTCGGGTACGAGTACGACTTCGGTGACGGATGGACACACCACCTGGTCGTCGAGGAAATATCGACCGTTGCCGGTACTGCAGCCTGCCTCGACGGCGACCGCGCCTGCCCACCCGAGGACTGCGGTGGCACGTCGGGCTACGACGAACTGCTGAAGGTTCTCGCTGATACCGATCATCCTGAGCACAACCACATGAAGCAGTGGGCGGGCAGCTTCGAGGCGCGCTTCGCGGTGGCCGACGCGAACAACAGAATCGCGTTGCGGCGCGCCGTGACGGATTTGGCCGGCCGCGTACAGGAGCGGCTACCCAAACTCGGCTCGCTTCTCGAACGCGGGTCCCTCGAGTATCACCCCGATCTGCCCGATGTCCTCGCACGCGTCGATTTCGATGTGGCACAGGTGGACCTCGCAGCGGCGGCATCGGCAATGGATAAGCTGACGTGGATGCTGGCGCGGGTGGGTGCAGACGGAATCACGCTGACTGCTGCGGGCTATCTCCCGCCCAAAGACGTTGCTGCGATGCGTGTAGAGCTCGAGTGGGGTGCCGAATGGTTCGGAAACTCCAACCGCGAGGTGGACCATCAGCAGGTGCACTGGCTTCGGGCTGCTGTGACGCAACTCGGACTGGTTCGCGTGCTGAAAGGACGGCTACTTCGCACCCGTTTGGGCAACACCCTGGCCACCGACCCAGTCCGCCTGTGGTCGCACGCCGCGGCTCGGATGCCCTTTGGCCGCGAGCAGTACGAGAAGGATGCGGGCGCGCTACTCCTGGTGTCGGTTGCAGGGAGTTGCTCTGCGACCGAACGCAATTTGCTGATCCTTCGAAGCCTCGAGACCATCGGATGGCGAATCCCCGAAAGCGAAAGACGCTACGCCCAGTACCTCGCTCGACCGACCTTGGACTTCCTCACTTTGATCGGCGCTGTGCCCTCGACTTGGGGTCGCGACGGGGCCGTATCGGATTGGGGACGCACTTTTGCCGTACACGCACTCGGCTCGTGAACCAGAATGGGCTACCGACCGCTCATCAAGTCATGCTGCACGCCCTTTGCGCCGCAGACGATCTCGATCGAGCGCCTCGAGCAGCAGGGGTGCCAGAGGGTCAGGTACGCAGAACTTGTCGTTCACCTTGACGAGCAATCCGAGGTCGAACATCGACATGAACCGGAGTGTCGCGACGGTCTGAATTACTTTACTGTCGGACATCGTTCCCAGAACGACACCGTCGGATTCCCCTACCGGATCACCGACGAGGCTGCGCACGAGCACGGTGGTCGCCAACGCCGAGCCTGCCACGAGCTCGGACTGCACGGAATCATCGCCGGAGTCGTACACAGGCGTCAAGCAGGATGCGTACGCCTCGACCACGGCGGCGCGAGTTCGGTCCGCACTCGGAGACACCACCCAAGCACAGGCTTCGGATCCGAGGGTATAAATCTGGCCCGCGTTCTCGAGGACACCGACCCTACGGGCGGTATCCAACACCGATCGATAGTTCACCATCGCCATGAAGTCAGGTTGTGTAGCGATACTGTCGAAACCAGGAATCCCAAGCGCAGCTACGATCTCGGCCGAGTCGTCCCAGTAGTCGATTCGGGCCGATGGCGCGCGGCGCTCAGTCGCAGCCCACGTTGCCAAACGTTGCAAGAGTGAGACCACTATCGGTGTACTCAGTGGGCTCGAGCGCCCCGGCGATATCGGAGAACTGGGCACCGGCGCGAATGCAGACGAGGACCCGATCTCTCTCGCGATCTCTTCGTTCTGAGATGGCGACAGCTGTTCGGCGACGACGAACTTGCCGAAAAGATCGATGGCGCGGCGAATCTCGTCGCGCTCCCACGGCGACCGTTCATACTCATCGAGGTCGAAGTACTCGTGATCTTCGAGACAGAACATGTCGATCGGAAAATCTGCGCCGTACACGCTCACGTTCCGCTCGCGGACCGACCGATCGACTGTCATTGCGGTCGCAAAAGCCGTCAACTGATCTGAGACCCAGGCATTCTCGACCAGCCAATCGGAGAAGTGAAGAAGGGCGCTCGGCCAAAAAAGAGGTTCCCTTTCACGCTGAGCCTGACTGTAGGCCTCGCGACTGGTCTTTCTGCTACGCGATCTGCGGTTGCTCATGATGTCCCCCCCCCCCCCCCCCCCCCCCCTCCCTCGAGTGCTGACAGGCGCGGTGGGCGAGCAAAGAGGACGGGCCCAACATCCG